>NZ_JBNJOH010000053.1:0-28810 GCF_050113735.1 Vibrio sp. TRT 2004
GCTTTCTTATCCATATTGTCCATCCTTAGCCTTTAAGGCTTAAGTTTAGACAGTTACACAGAATTCAGGACACTCTCTATTATCGGGAAAAATTAACTAAGAAAAGGACTTCACTATGCGTAAATATCACTATTTAGCACTACTCATGTCAGACTCTTTTTTCTCTATGGCTGGAGAACATACTGTCAGCTTTTCGGCTAGAGTCGTCGAACGACCTTGCCCTATACAGACTGAAAATCATACAAATAAATTTATACAGACTGAAAATCATGCAAAAAAATTAATCGAAGATAGCTGTGTCCCCTTCAAAAAACCTGTATATGAAGCAATTTATGATACAGAAGATGATGGCATTACAGTCAAACATATTGGTAACATCGTTCATGTAACCTATCTATAGACATTAGTAATGTGGCTCACAAGCTGTAGTTAATGCTAGCATTGAGCCCATATCATTGGCTATTTGCTATCATTTTCTACCACTGTAACAACCATACCGGCTTCCACAACGACTTCATTCGGATGTTTTTCTATACCGCTAAATATTCCCTCAATTCCTTTGCTTCTTCTTTTAACCTCACTAGGTTAACACAAAATACTACTGATAAATCTAATGATCGTAAAACGAGAACAATCCTATAAAACAAGTTCAAAACTCTGTCGTCCAATACCCATCGCATTTCCATAAAACCTACAAATAAGCATAAGAGAGGCTACTAGCCCCTCTTATGTCAACCACAGACTAATCCTCTGACTGACAAAATGTCGCTATATACAGAGCTTCAACTTTTTCTCGAGCCCACGGTGTACGGCGTAAAAACTTCAGAGATGATTTTATTGATGGGTTATTGTAGAAACAGTTGATCTGAATTTCTGCGTCAAGTCCTTCCCAGCCGTAATGCTCTTGCAGGCGGGTAAGAAGTTGCTCTAACGTAATACCATGTAATGGATTGTTCGGCTGTTGCTGACTCATTGAATAGTGTTCCGACGATATCGAGGTGTAAAACGAGAGTCTAGCAAATATCAGTTATCTTTATTACGTTTTTCACTCCACAACGCACGTCCTCGTCTTTTACTTTTGCGGGTTTGGCAACGAATCAAAATCGCTTGTTTCTCCTCGTTAGACGCAGCTGACCAATTTAGGATCTCGTCTAGAGTTCGAAAACAACCTAAACAGATCTCTTCCTCATCAAGGCAACAGTGGTGAATACATGGACAAGCGATTGTCGATACGCCACTGTTACTTTCATTATCTCGGTTCATTTCACACCCCACTGTCTAGATTCTAGACCGAGATGAAAGTGGGTGCCTTACCCTAACCGCAATACTACCCTTGAGATCCGGCTACAGTGCATGACACTACCTTCCGTTTTGCTGTAAATAGCTCACGATGTTCTCAAACGCGATTCGGAAATAGAGCTCATAGCTGTTTTGTTCGACGTAACCGAGGTGGGGTGTGGCGATCACATTGGGTAAACTAAGCAAAGGCTCACTCTCTTGGTTTGCCGGCTCAACATCAAACACATCTAGCGCCGCCCTCTTGGTGGGAACCCTAACTAGCTCTTGGAATAGAGCCGACTTCTCTATCAACTCCGCTCGGCTCGTATTCACCAGTAAAGAATTTGATTTCATCCGTGCAAGATCATCGGCTGTAACACAGGCTCTAGTGGTATCATTCAGTCTCAAATGCAAAGAGACAATATCGGCTTGTGTAAAGAAATCCTGCTTAGAAGATGGTGCACTAAAACCATGCTCAACCGCCAACTTGCGTGAAGCTTCACTACCCCACACCATCACTTGCATACCGAATGCCTCAGCATAGCGTGCTATCCTCTGACCGATGTTTCCGTATCCCCAGATACCTAGGGTTAAGCCACTTAACGTGCGACCTAAACCAAGGTCTCCAGAGCTTTGCCATTGACCATTTTTTAGGTTGTTGGAGTAAATAGGAATATAACGACTCGCAGCCATAAGAAGCGCCCAGCACAATTCAGACGGAGCGATAGGCGAACCACGCCCCTCTAGGACTTTGACACCATATTTTTCACATAGTCCGACATCAATATGATTGCTCACTTTCCCAGTTTGACTAATCACGCTGAGATTGGGCAATTTCGCCAGTAAGGACTCGCTGATAACCGTTCGCTCCCGAATTAACACTAACACCTGAGTGTCTGCTAGCTTGACCGCCAGTTCATCTTCGGAGTAACTCTGACTAAAAACGGTTACATCATGCTCAGTAAGGAGCTTAAAACACTCTAAGCTTTTGACCACATCCTGATAGTCATCCAAAACGGTAATATTCAATTTACACTCCTTGTTCAGTGAGTACTCAACATATCACTGCGATATCATCACTGCCATGATTCGTTTGACTATCTATCTACCCTGCGAAAAATAACACCTTCTATTTTCTCATAAGGTGCTGTTTTTACTTGCCACTTTAAAGTAATACAGCCAAAGTAGCGGCAGATAGTTCAACAGCAAATTTTAGCGTCATGTTTAATAAATACAATCATTTGGCTTCCGAGCAAACCAAAGGCGTTTCAGCGTCCGTCTTATCCTCTTTGCTGTTTGCAACCATCCCTGCTTATGTCCAACTGCAACCAGAAATGGCTACGAGTTTAATCTCTGGAGGAGAGAGCCACTGGCTAGCGGTTCAGCGAATCATTTGGAGCACGCTGTTGTTTGCACTATTGCTGTTATTTACCAAGCGATTACCACTGCTTATCTCGGCATTAAAAGTACGAAACATGTGGTTAAATTACTTGTTATCCGCTGTTTTAGTGGCACCTCAATATTGGCTATTTGTCTGGGCTCCAGCCAATGGCGAAACGCTTAACCTCGCTCTCGGCTACTTTACACTGCCGATAGTCATGGTGTTGATTGGGCGGTTTGTCTATAAAGAGAGCCTCACACGCCTGCAAAAAGTCGCCTGTTTATTTGCTCTATTTGGCACTATCTGGGCATATGCTCTCTCTTCTGGCGTGTCGTGGGTGGTGTTAGTTGTCGCTCTTGGATACCCGCTTTACTTTATCAATCGAAAATCTATTCAGCTTCCCGCAGATATCGGTCTGGCGGTAGACCACATCATCTTGTTTCCGTTTGCCATGCTAGCGATGTTCTATCTCTATCCAGCACACTACATCACTGAATTGCCAACCACGACACATCTCTACTACTTCGGTTTAGCGGCGGTTTCTGTAACACCGATGCTGCTCTACCTCTATGCCTACACTAAGCTTCCAGTGTCTCTTTTTGGCCTGCTTGGCTATGTTGAACCAACCTTTATCTTTATCGTAGGTTTATTGATTGGCAGCACCATAACCCTGCAAGAAGTTCCCACTTACTTGTTTATTATGTGCGCCTTAATCGCCTTGATTACGGACAGTCACAAACGGCTGAAAAATATTCGGATAAAACGGCATCGCTGATCGGACGCCTCACCTGTTTTGATTCCATGTTATCTTTTATCTTTAAGTTTGTCGGCTGGATGATTCACGCCGTCATTAGTGACTACATCACCTAAGTCGAAAGGGTTCACCCCTTCCAGACAACCAATGTTAAACCCATATTCACTGGGGTTGGAACGACGTTGATGGTGGGTGTAAATACCACAGTTGGAACAAAAATAGTGTTTCGCTGTTTTGGTATTGAACTGATAGAGTTTAAGAACATCTTCTCCTTCCACAATGCGAATACCACTTAGGTCAACTGAACCAACAATTGCTCCCTTGCGACGGCATATCGAACAGTCACAACGGCGTGGATTTTCGATACCATTAGGCAAGGTCAGCTCAAGCACTACACTGCCACAGTGACAGCTAGCTTTGTGCTTAAGCTTGATTTCTGTATTGCCCACTTTGTTAATCATTATTTTTCCTCCTTGTGGTATTCGCCTCTATGGCCGAATAGCAAAGTCGCGAGTGTCTCGCCAAACAGCTATCCTTTGGCTTTTCCGTTGGGATCGTTATGCGCTAATCGCGGCGGCGTTTTCAACCATCACCACCCCTTGTTGCTCTAACTCATGGACGACACTCTCAGCGTTGTCAGGAAACACCGCTCGAGTTGAGGCAAGGTTAATGATGACTTTAAACCCAGCTGCAACTAACTGCTCGACCGACTTCTTAACGCAAAAGTCGAGAGCTAAGCCTCCAACGATGACGGTATCAATCTGATTGCTGCGAAGAAATTCGATGCCACCAGTCGACAGTGTGTCTGCCTGATCGTGGTAAAACGCACCGTACGGGTGAGCATCAGGATCAATGCCTTTATTAATCTGAAAATCATACTCACGTACTGATGGTAAACCCGGCAAGAGTTCTACCCCTTGAGTGCCAACGACACAGTGAGGGTTCCATTTGATATCCACTTCCGGCAGGCCTACTGGCTCAAGCATCCTATCCGGACTTTCCGCTTCCCAAGCGGCACCGGGTGGATGCATATCACGTGATACTAATTTCAAACTTGCTTTACCATGATTGAGTATAAGCTCATCAACTATCTGTAACGCACCCGCGACGGGCAGTTCGTTTGGACACAGTTCACTAAACCCTTGCTGTGGGTCGACGTCGATACAAGCGGTTTTGTTCTTCTCGATTTCTACACGTTGCATGCGCATCTCTAGCTCCTTCTTGATATCAACGTAAACAAGTTTGAAAATAAGTCACACTCTTCTCGCTGAGGCTATATACCTGAGCAGGCTTTCCGCCTTTGCCTCTGTTTGTTGAAGCCATTTTGTTGGCACTAACGATTACGCCAGTATCGATAAGACGTCGTTTCACCGTCATCCGATTCACTTCAACACCGAACTTTTCGTATGCCGCGATAATGTCTGACACTAAGAACTCCTTATCAAGAGCAAATAAGGCAACAGAGGTGTATTCGATCGCGGCACGTAATTTATGCCAAGCCAAGGAGATCAGTTGAGCGTGGTCAAACGCTAACGCCACTTGGTTATCGAGCACTTCATTGAGCCCAAACCATCTTAGCTGTTCACGACACAACCCGCTGTTCTCGATCTGTTCAACATTTGCGTTATTAAGTAACGCGTAATGTGCAATAGTCACACTCCACCCTTCAGGGTCACGCTTCGGGTTACCTTCAACCATTGGTTGGCTGATGTAGTTAGGATAGGTATGAATCTTCTGTCGACAAATACGGCGACGTGCTGCGTCAAAATCTTCATCCGCAGGCTGTCCACCTTGATTGGTCAGATCTTGCTCAAACACAAAACCACCTGGAATTGACCACATACCATGTTGAGGCCGGTCAGCGTTGTTGCGCTTAATCAGCAATACTTCTAACCCGCTCTCTCCTAATCTGAGGCAGATCATGTCGATAGTGACAATCATGGTGAATTTCCTACATCCTTAATTCAACCAACACCTTACCACTGGAATGCAGCAGGTCAACAGGAAAGTAACGTTTTGTGATTAACTACGTTAATTTAATTTTCATGCCCTTAAAAGGCTTTTGGCTATAAGCAATAATTCATATAGGGAAATAGCGGTTAGACTAAAGTAGTTAATAACACAATTTGACAAACCTAATAGGCTACTTTAAAGTTTGGTGGAACAATTAGCCTGATTAACCGATAGGATGGTTGAATGACCACCAAGCTTTTCAATGACCGTATCATTCAAAGTGCTCTCGATCTCGACGTTTATAAGATCAATATGATGCACGCTGCTCATAAGTACTATCCAACCACGACGGTACGCTATGAGCTCATTGTTCGTTCAGATGAAGACCTTTCCTATCTTGCGCCGCAAGTAGAAAGTGAGATCGCGAAACTCGCGCACTGTTATTTTTCTCAACAAGAACTCAGCTACTTAGCGAGTCAGGCTCCCTATTTAGAATCCGGTTTTATCGAGTATTTGCGCAACTTTCGTTTTAAACCTGCTCAACAGGTGTCTGTGACCACCTCAACAGCAAGCGGAAAGCCCCAGCTAAAAGTATCCGTTAGTGGTCTCTGGCATGAGACCATCCTGTATGAAACGCTAGCGATGAGTATTATCTCTGAACTCCCCAACCGAAGCCGCTGGAGTCATATCCCTTATGAACAGTTCCACAATGTTCTGGCGGAAAAAGTCGCTAGACTTAAAATCGAGCTCGACCAGCGCAAGATCGATAATTTCACGTTTTCCGAAATGGGTAGCCGACGCCGTTTCAGTGCACAGGTACAGCACGATGTGGTTGATTACCTACGCCAACATGTCCCAGATTTAATGTCAGGCACCAGTAACTACCATTTGGCAAAACAGTTTTCGCTAACTCCTATCGGTACGGTTGCCCATGAATGGTTTATGGCTCATCAGCAGCTTGCAAAACCTGGCGAGTCACAAAGAGTTGCCCTCGATCTCTGGCAACAAGCCTTTGATGGTAGTTTAGGGATTGCCCTGACCGACACCATTGGCATCAACGCATTCCTGCAAGATTTTACTTTGCAACGCGCCAATGCCTACGCTGGCGTGCGTCATGACTCTGGTAACCCTTTTGATTGGGGTGACAAAATGATTGCTCACTACCAGTCACTCGCTATCGATCCAAAATCAAAAGTGCTGATCTTTACCGATGGACTTAACTTTGAGCGTGCGCTGGAGATTTGTCAGTACTTTGCCGGACGAGCGAATATCAGCTTTGGTATAGGAACGTTTCTGGCTAACGATATGGGCGATTGGGAGGATCAAGACGGTCGCTATCAACCCCTCTCTATGGTAGTGAAGATGGCTCAATGTAATGGTGCTCCAGTGGCAAAAATCAGTGATGAACCTGAAAAAGCCATGTGTGAAGATCCTGCCTTTCTTGCCGAGTTAAAGCAGAATTTTGGGCTTGAGTCTACATTCGATAAAGCAAGCTGATCGCGAAGCATTCATAGAAAACGGAGCATTACGCTCCGTTTTTTTGTTTTATAACGTCTTATAAGCTCATAATTTTTTTGAACTCTTCTTCAGAATACTTCTTCTCTGTGCTCTTGGTTAAGTCTGTCATCATCTTATATCTTAGTTCCGTCGCCATACTTAACGTACGTTTAAGCTGCCCGTAAGAGTAGTCTGAGGCCATGTTCAGTGCCGCCTGTTTATCGGTTTTGTACATGCTAGTCAACGTTTGATCTAAATGCTTCACTTGTTTATAGAGCTGATTTTCCTCTTCGTCCCATGTCGCTTTTAAGATCGGTAGATACTTATCTGGATTGGCAGACGCCAATGCCGTTAAGCTTCGGAACTGCCAATAGGCAGAATCATCACTATATGTATCATCACCCACTTTGAACGCTTTAGGGTATTGGTGCAATGTGGAATATAGCGGCACTAAAACTGATTCAGGTAACACACCAAAGCTCTGCCAAATTACCCCTTGCAGTTCATCCGGCATATTTGGTCGCAACTGAATAATATGCGATTCTAGCTGACGCTCGACCCGAATTGGTCGTTCCGCCTTGCCCTCTAGCGCCGTCCCATCGAAAGTCGCGCTCAACACTTGCGCGACATCTTTCACCGAGATTTTCTCGTCAGGCTTCATAAACAGAGGGTACTGTGCAAGTCGACTTTGTTGGTACTTAGACGGAGTGAGCATCTTTTGCCCTAACCATTCGCGGTCAATATTGTACTCATCCCCTATCACACCAAAGGCTTTGGCGAAATTGAACGACTTTTTGTCAGCCTTATCGAGAAGCTTATGCTGCTCAACAAACTCGAAGATGCCTTTTGAATGTAAAACATCTTTATTGTCTAAGTTCACACCGTGTATGCGCAGACCATTAGCGATCATCGCGTAGCTATCATCCGGTACTTTTACCGCTATCCAGTGGTGACCTGAACCGATTTCAAACAACCAAGCTTCGTTGATATCAGCGATGTAGAGGCTGTTGCCCTCACCCGCGCCATAGGTTTCGATATATTGACCAAGAAGCTCGACGGCTTGCTTGGCATTCTCCGCCTGAGGAAGAATTAATGTAGGAATGATCGCTTCAATAATCCCCTTCTCGACCAGAGGATCCACTTTGGCGACCTTATCGTTTACCTCAGCGCTTGTCGTCGCGGAGATAGCAACATTGTGCTCATTGATACCACGCTCTTCATAGAACTTGCCATCACTGTCGACGGTTTTCGCATCCCAGTCAGGTATCGCTGAGTAGGCATAGAAGTGCTTCGGCATCGGCACAACCAAGCCATTGCCGAGTTTCCAATCGCCTTGTTGGTTATCTTGCGCTGGTCGATACTCAAGGTATTTATTCCAGTTGTTGACACCGAAGTCTTCGTTACGCGCAATCATGATACTGCCATCGCTAGAAGCTCCTTTGCCGACGATAAGACCAGTACAGGCTATTGCATTACCACTTAATGCGACAGCGACAGCCGTTGCTAGAAAAGACACAGACCATGTTTTCATCTTAATTCTCCGCATATGAAACGAGATAGAGCCTAAGTTCACGTCAGTTGTATTTGCAGGTATTTTTATTGTCGTAATAGGAACTGAGTGTACTTAGCATTGGGCGGAAATTTTCTTCCACTCGTCACATTAATGACAAATTAAAATGAGAATAATTATTTGAAAAATATGCATTTTTTGCATAATTCTCGGTATTATTTAAAGGTCAACTTTGCCAGTACTCCAATCAAACTTCGCACACAGTTGTTTAAGCTCTGCCACTTCAGATGCGGTTTGTGACACCAACCAATCCAAAATTTCATTGGCAATAGGGGTATAATTTTTTTGATAACAATAGTACTGCCAGTCACTATGCTGTAAAGCAATCGTCTCAGGGCATTTGAGGAACTTTCGTTTGAGTTCAGGTAATACCAATAGCAGATCCGTCACGGTTACACCCTGTCCCGATAGACACGCACTTAACGCCAAATCTAAACTAAAAAAGACGGTATCGCGTCCCTGCTTTTTACCTTTCAGATCCGCATTAGCAAGCCACAGTTTCCAGTCTTGGTGATCAAGCGTGGCATGCAGATGAGGGAGTTTAAGCACATCTTCAATCTGAATACTCTTATCTGATAATAACTCTGCGTAAACAGGTGCCATATATTCTGCTCGCAAGAAGCTCACACCAGGCTTACCAATATAGCGTTCACGCTTGCGGCTATTAATGATCAATAGATCACAATCTTCATGTTCAAGTATCGGATCTTCTTCAATTGAGGGGATGATAACTATCTCATGTTCAGGATATTTTTCGTTGAGCAGAGCAACATTGGGCATCAAAACACGCGTGGCATAGCTAAGGGCACTCTTTATTACGATGCGTTTTTTTGTCGGTGCTTTCCACTGTGCAATCAGGGAATCTAACTGATGGAAGTGATTACTCAGTATCTGATAAAGATCTCGGCCCTGTTCGGTTAATTCGATGGAGCGATGTTTACGAATCAACAGTGAAACCGTCAGCTCCTCTTCAAGCTGTTTGATCTGCCGGCTGACCGCACTTTGCGTGACGTTGAGCTCATCCGCTGCTCTGGTAAAACTCATCAAACGAGCCACCACTTCGAACACCTTGAGTGCATTGTGTGAGTAAGGAAGATTTGAATAAGGTGTCATCACTTTTCCCATGATCTGAACTCATACCAGAGTGACATAAATGTCATTTGAATGCCAGTTGGATAATCATTACCTTTATGTGATTCCGATCACGAGGCGCACCATGAAAAAAATACTCTCCCTGGCGATACCACTGATTATTTCGCAGATGATATCAATGGCATTGGTTCTAACCGATGTTTGGATGATGTCGCGATTAAGTGTATCCGCGATTGCCGCAGGAGGATTAGGCGCGTCTATCTACTCTTTTGTCTTCATTGTTGCCGGTAGCACTGTGGGTTGTGTCGCTAACCTTGTGGCAATTGCCTATGGGCAGCGCGTTGCACGTCCTGAATTTGGTAATCAGCAAATTCGTCTTGCGGTCAAAGGGGCCGTGCTGCTTTCGCTCGTTCTCAGTGTTGTTCTCACGGTGAGTTTTGCTTTTGTACCTCAGCTATTATCGCTCGCTAACCAACCAGCAGAGTTATCCGAGCTAGCGATGCAATATGTCGATACCCTCAAATGGGCGATGCTTCCATCGCTATTACTTCTGGTACTGCGCGGCCTCACCAGTGCTTTTGGCAATGTCCGTTCGATCATGGTGATGTCTCTCCTGACGGTCATACTGAATGTGCCTATCAGCTACTTACTCGCCTTCACTTTTGAACTGGGACTGGCTGGCCTTGGAGCGGGTACAGCTCTAGCTGCAGTTATTGTCATGATTGGCTATGGTCGTTGGGTTTTCAAACGCCCCGAGTTCGCCTCTTTTGCCCCTTGGCTTAATCGTCATGAATACTCCTTAACGCTGCTAACCCCTCTTCTCACTATGGGCTTACCTATTGCGTTAGCTGCTCTGCTGGAGCACGGGTTGATTTATGGCGGTACATTAATGGCAGGTACCATAAGTATTGCCGCTTTGGCGCTGCATCAAATCCTGCTGCAATGTCTAAGTTTTACTTGGAATATCAACTTTGGTTTTTCTCAGGCAGCGGCGATTTTGGTTGGTCAAGACTTCGGAGCAGAGAATTATGATGGTATCAAGCGCACCGCACTGCGTAGCTTTGGCCTAACCACAATTTTGAGCATCGTACTCGCGGGAGGCTTTATGCTTTGGCCTGAAGCGATTGCCGCCATGTTTAACCTAGATGCTGAGCTGACTCAATTGCTGACCATGGTACTTTGGGTGGTTGCACTGTCATTTATTGTGGATGCTTGGCAACTGCTCGCAATCAATCTACTGCGTGGAATGAAAATTGTCGTTGCACCAACCATTATGACGGCTATTGGTTACTGGTTGTTCGGACTGCCTGCGGCTTGGTTACTGATGCCAGAGCATCAACTCGCCGGCATTTGGGGAGGAATTGGTATAGGTCTTGGCGTCACTGGTGTATTGCTGCTTGTTCAATTGCTTATGGCGATTCGAAAACAGCGCTCATCCGAACCTCTTGCGATGGCAATGAGCTAAACGCTCATTGCCACAGAGTGGCGAGCTCGCTTAGAGGCAGTGAACATAACGATCACTCTCTCACACGCCGATAATGAATTTTTGCTGGTAAAATAACATCTTGTGCCCCCAAATGTGGGTCACTAAGCAAAGACTTACCTGCCTCAAACAAAGCAGATGCAATCGCATTACAATCCTGCTCTATCGAATCAATTTTGATTGGCAGACAATCAAGAATGTCATCGTTATCGAAAGTCGCAATACGAATATCACTATCAAGCAGTTTATGTTGAGTCAGATAACGTAATACCCCTTCGAGCAGCGAATAGGACGCGGTAAATACCGCCTTTGGAGGGCGCCCCAACTGAATCGTCGCTTGCTCAAACATCTCATAACCCGATCTCGGCTGATAGTCTTTGCTAAACACATGCTCAGCCACAAAATGAACTCCGGCTTTCGCTAATCCAGATTGAAAGCCTGCAAAACGCTCTTTACTTGGTGAGAGTTCTAGCTGACCACCGATGTAAATGCATTCATTTACGCCTTCAACTAAGCGTTCAACAAGCTGCTCAGTGGCACCTTTCGCATCGGTTTTAATCTTGGTGAAGGGAGTTTGATTTAATACACGGTCAAATAAGATAACTGGTGTTGTTTGGCGAACTTGCTGTAACACGGTGTCATCCACCATAGAAGTTGCAACCAACAGCAGATCAACTTGGCGGTCAACCAAACTCTCAACCGCTTCTTTCTCCAGCTGAGGATCATCTTCAGATGAAGCAATCAGTAATTGATAGCCGCTGGCACGACAAAGTTGTTCAAGACTCTTCGCAATTCGCGCAAAACCCATATTCGCTAAGTCAGGGATCACCAAGCCGGCAGTAAAGGTCTTTTGTGATTTGAGCGCTCTGGCATAGATGCTCGGCGTATAGTTATTCGCCTGAGCAATTTGCTCGACCTTTTCAACCGTAGCCTGATTGATACGGTGTTTTTTTGCATGCCCATTAAGGACGAAACTGACCGTCGATTTCGACACTCCCGCCAACTTTGCGATGTCGGCCAATTTGAGTTTTTTGCTGGTCATGATTGTTCAGTCCATCCTTTCAATGAATATCATCTGACTACCTATCCAAGCGCCAAGCATACTACCAATTCCTGCTCACCCATACTGACACTTCTGCTCATCGCAAAAAAGATCGTTTGCGATCACAATTTCTCTCACAATCTCGTAAGTATAGTCATTTAACCTATATAGCTAAACCGTTTTAGCTATATAATTAGCTCTACATCATTTGACAACATGAGGTAATACTAATGAACAGAGTTTGGTTGACTGGCGATGCGGTTGTAGACCTTATTCCAGATACAGATACGACCTATTTAAAATGCCCCGGTGGCGCTCCAGCCAATGTCGCTGTCGCCATCGCACGACTGAATGGTCAACCTGCCTTTTTCGGTCGAGTCGGTCAAGATCCTCTTGGGCGCTTTATGCAACAGACCCTAGCGCGCGAAAATGTGGACACTGAGTTTATGATACTCGATAGCGATCAACGTACCTCAACAGTCATTGTTGATCTCGACGATTCGGGTGAACGTAGCTTTACCTTTATGGTTAAACCCAGCGCTGATCAGTTCTTACAGCCAAATGATGTTCCAACATTTAAAACTGGAGAATGGCTGCACGTGTGCTCTATCGCTTTAGCCAATGAGCCAAGCCGAAGCACGACTTTGTCTGCCATGCGTCAGATTAAATCGGTTGGTGGTTTTGTTAGCTTTGACCCTAATCTACGCGAAGAAGTGTGGGCTAACCCAGACGAGATGAAACCGATCGTCAACCAAGCCATTGCCCTAGCCGATGTGGTCAAATTCTCTGATGATGAGTTGCTTTACCTGACCGATACCGATGCACTAGAGGCTGGGTTGAACGCAATTGAAAGCTATAACAATACTCTAGTGTTGGTTACACAAGGCGCGAAAGGCGCTCTAGTCGTATTTGAGGGTCACCACCGTTTACTGGCTGGTCAGGCAGTTACACCGATTGATACCACTGGCGCTGGCGACGCTTTTGTTGGTGGCTTACTGGCTAAACTTTCTCAAAGCAGTGATTGGGCGACTCAAGAAACCATTGATTCAGCGGTTGTCTGGGCAAATGGTTGCGGTGCGTTAGCGACAACTCAAAAAGGCGCTATGACAGCTCTGCCCACACAGCAACAACTGCTCGACTATATCTAGCAAAGCTTACCAAACCCCAAATGATAAATTTGGGGTTTTATTGCCATCGATTAACGCACCGACTTAAAGGGCGCCGCGCTCGGATTGAGCTTCTTAATGGTCACTGGTGAACGTGCGCCATGGAGAGAAATACTCGTGGCATCAGAGGCAGTAAAGACACGAGATGTCATCACCGCGTCACCGTGGTTAACAAATATCTCAACCGAAGAGTTATCTGCCAAGATCCTGAGATTTATGCGCTCAGACTGCACTGGAAGTTCTCGGATACTATCCTGAGCCCAATTAAGAGTGTTCGAACGATCTAGAATCAAACGCGACTTATCCATATCAGCATGCACAATCAGCTTATGCTCACTGCCCTCAAATAGGTGCAAAGTCGCCCCCCACTCCAACTCGATACTGAGATCATACGACTTGGTCTTTAGATCGTAGGGTTCGTTTGTGAGCTCAATTCTGGTCTGGGACGCCACTAAACGATCAAGTTCGCCAATCGGCCACTGGATTAACTTGCCCTCTTTGACGCTTAACTCTCGCATTGCAGTGAGCTGGTGTATCCAACCATTCTCTACGCTAGGCTGATCCACCTCATCTGGTAATCCCATCCAAGCACACAAAATCCGACGGCCATCAGGCGTTAGCATGGTTTGGGGAGCGTAAAAGTCGAAACCATAATCCAGATAGGCAAATTCCCCAAAATCGATACCTTGTTGATTGTTCCAGTTCGCTTTCACAATCCCATTATGGTGAGGAACCGTGTTATGCGGTGAGAATGATTCAATACCCTGTGGCCCGATAATGAGATAGTGTTGTTCATCTAGTATGAACATATCTGGGCATTCCCACATATAACCGAAGTCACCCAACTCTGCACCATACAGACCATCATACTGCCAGTTTTCCAGATCATTCGAGCGATACAGCGCGATGCGGCCTTTTAACTCCGTTGTCTGCGCGCCGAGTAGCATCAGCCACTCTTGGTTGTGACGGATGATTTTAGGATCGCGGATATGTGGCGTGACACCATCAGGTAATTCTGAAATAACAGGACCACGTTTAACGAAGTTACGCCCGTCGCTTGAAACCGCAACGCACTGCGTCGTATGCCGGTCACGTTGCTGACCAATGCGAGTATTGCCAGTATAAAACAGCATCAATTGTTCATTGTGGCTAACGGCATGGCCAGAAAATACGCCGTGAGAATCAAACCAATCCGAAGGAGTAAGAACCACGGACTGCCAACGCCAATTGATCAAATCCGTGCTGGTTTGATGGACCCAATGCTTATCCTTGTGCTGGCAAGCATACGGGTACCACTGATAAAACAAATGATACTCACCGTTATGATAAATGAAACCATTAGGGTCATTGAGAAGCCCATTTGGCGGCGAAATGTGCCAATCAGGCCGGTAAGGACACTCAGTAGGTATCGTACGCTTCGTTAAGTGGCTCTGCTGACGGTCAGCAATTACCTCGCCAATTTCGAGCAGCTCGTTACGACCTATTGACTCGGGTCTATCGAATACCAGTTGATACTCACCCAATACATTCGTCACCTCGTAGGGGTATTCACCTCGAGTGATCAAATCTATTTCAGCGACAGAGAAAATCAGCTTGTCCTCAGGAGCCAATACCCGAGTTATGTTGTTTTTGCCTCCGCATAGGGAGAAATAGTGCGCAATGGACATCAAAACTTACCTAAAAAATTGGGAACGTTTGCAAAATTACATTATCAACAACCAAACTACAAGATACATTACGGTCTTAATGCGGGTTCTCTGTGATCACAGGCACAAAAAAACCTAGCTCAAGCTAGGTTTAAGTATATGGTCTCGTTAAGTTACTTGCAGGTATCGCGAGCGATATTTTGGAAAGTTAACACAACCTTACTCATCACTTGGGGTGCACCGTCAATTAACTCAAGTAGCATCTTGGCTCCACTTTCTCCTGCTTTATCAAAAGCATAGTTAAAAGTTGAGAGACTTGGGGAGTTGATATAGCCCAACTCATCATTCCCCACCCCGAGCACTTTCACTTCCTTGCCGACTTCAATATCTGCTTCTTTAAGCGCCTTGATTGCCCCAACGGCGATTCGGTCGGTTGCGCAGAATACGCCATCCATTGTTGGATACTCGTGGATAAGCTGCTTCATATTGGCATAACCAGACTCAATGCTAAATTCGCCATGGCAGTGAAACAGTAGCTCATTCGCCTGACTCATTGCCAAAGCTTGTTTTAAGCCTTCAGAGCGAAGTTTGTCGACTGCAAGGTCAGTATCAGGCACACCAATAAAGCCGATATTCTGACAACCCGCAGCCAATAGGCGATTACCCGCTTCAAACCCTACACGTAGATCATCGTGAACTACACTGGGAATATTGAACAGAGAACCATCCTGACCAACCAGTACTACGGGGGATTTTGACTGATTAATCGCCATAACCAACTGCTGATCAATGTGAGTAGCATAGAGGACAATGCCTTCTACCCTCTTTTGATTAAACAATTGAATATACTCAATTTCTTTCTCACCAGACTGTTGAGTGCTGGCAAGTAAAACCTGCTTTCCCGCTTGATCAAATATACGACTTAAGCCATCGACGCCCTGAGCGGTGGCGTTTGAAGATACCCGAGGAACAATCACACCCACTAGGTTAGTTTTTTGCGATTTTAGATCTTTAGCGACTTGGTTAACGACATAACCTACCTCTTCTACCGCTTTCATCACCTTAACTTGGGTGGCTTTTTTTACTCCATACTCGTTATTAATGACCCGAGATACGGTAGATTTTGAGACTCCAGCCAATTTTGCGACGTCATGTAAACTTGCCATGAAAGAAAGCCTTAATAAGTTATTGGGATTATTTGCAAAAACTAGCAGATTTTGGCACAAAATCCACTTTGCCCAAACGGTTTAGCAAAATAATTTAGCAGATCTAGTTCACATAAAGCCACACTATACTTTGACTGAATGAGATTGATCGAAAAGAATCACTTTTGCAAACGTTCCCAAAAGAGTCATTCGCGCTCTTGTGAACTATTAATTACATAAGCTACAGATAATATTCGGGGTTTGGAATGAACTATCCAATAATTGCAAAAGAGCTGCTGGAACTGCTTGGCGGTAAAGACAACCTTCAAGCGCTCGCCCACTGTGCGACACGCCTTCGTTTAGCACTCAAAGACGAGTCGCTGATTAATGAAGAAAAGATCAGTAACTTAGATGGCGTTAAAGGCCAGTTTAAGGTTGCTGGCCAATATCAGATCATTTTCGGTTCTGGTATTGTCAATCAAGTTTACGCTGAAATGGCTAAGCTTACAGGAATGACCGAGATGTCAACGAATGACGTCGCCAGTGCTGGAGCTCAAAAGCAGAACATTGTTCAGCGCGCGGTCAAAGGTCTATCCGATATCTTCGTACCCATCATTCCTGCCATTGTTGCTGGTGGTCTGTTAATGGGTATTTTCAACTTGCTCACTGCGCAAGGACTCTTCATCGAAGGCCAATCTCTGATCGAAGCCAATCCTGGTCTCGCCGATCTTGCAAGTATGATTAATACCTTCGCTAACGCTCCTTTTGTCTATCTTCCCGTTCTGTTAGCTTTCTCTGCCAGTAAAAAATTCGGCGGTAACCCGTTCCTTGGTGCCGCATTGGGTATGTTAATGGTGCACCCTGACCTTCTCAATGGCTGGGGCTTTGGTGGTGCCAGCGTAGCGGGAACAATCCCTACTTGGAATATTTTTGGTTTCGAGATCCAAAAAGTCGGTTACCAAGGTTCCGTACTGCCTGTTCTTGTATCCGCCTTCATTCTAGCAAAAGTGGAAAATGGACTACGTAAAGTTATTCCTTCGGTTCTCGACAACCTGCTCACTCCCATGCTTGCGATCTTCATCACTGGCTTCCTGACATTTACACTCGTTGGCCCTATTACACGTGATCTCGGCTTCCTTCTTGGTGATGGATTAAACTGGCTTTATGACTCAGCAGGCTTCATCGGTGGTGCACTATTAGGATTTATCTACGCTCCATTTGTCATCACAGGGATGCACCATAGTTTTATCGCCATCGAGACACAGCTTCTCGCCGATATTGCAGTGACTGGCGGCACCTTTATCTTCCCAATTGCTGCAATGTCTAACATTGCTCAAGGCGCAGCCGCATTGGCGGTAGGCTTTACCACTAAAGATATTAAGTTGAAAGGCATTGCGATGCCGTCAGGTGTGACTGCTTTACTCGGCATTACTGAACCCGCGATGTTCGGCGTTAACCTGAAACTGCGTTATCCATTTATTGCTGCTATTCTAGGTGCTGCATGTGCTAGCGCGTTTATCACCCTTTTCAATGTCAAAGCTCAAGCGTTAGGTGCTGCGGGTCTACCTGGTATTATCTCTATCGTCCCTGACAAACTAGGCTACTACGTTGCGGGTATGGCTATCTCATTCGTGGTTGCATTCGGCCTCACTCTGGTGCTTGGTGCTCGCGAACAGATCAAGTCAGCAAATACCGCAGCAGCATAAACTGCTTTACTCTGTCCCCTGTAGCCAAAGCTTGTTTTGGCTCCGCCCCACTTAGCAGTGGGGCATTTTCGTTGGTTCGATTTGCACTGTCTTTCTACTGTAGCGACATAAAAAAATGCCACTGGCTTACGCTAGTGGCATTTTTTATTGCTTCACTATAACGAGATTAATCGCGGAGTGTTGCGCCAAATTTCTCTGAGACGTGAGCAACGATTGTATCGACTGCGCCTGCAATGTCCGCATCTTCAAGAGTGCGTTCTACAGATTGTAGTGTAAGCGCAATAGCTAGGCTCTTCTTGCCTTCTTCTACGCCTTTACCAACGTAAACGTCAAACAGACGAGCATCTTTCAGAAATTCACCACCCTGCTCTAGACATGCTGCAACGATGTCACCAGAAGCGGTCGCTTCGTCAACAACAACAGCAATGTCGCGGCGGTTTGATGGGAACTTAGAAAGCTGAACCGCTTCTGGGATCACTTTAGTGCTAATTGCATTCCATTCTACTTCGAACACGATAGTGCGGCCGTTTAGACCAAACTTACGCTCTAGCTCTGGGTGAACAGTACCGATAACACCAATTTGCTTGCCGTCAACAAGGATCGCAGCAGACTGACCTGGGTGAAGCGCTGGATTCGCAGCTTTATCTTCTGCTGAAAGCGCAGCAAAAGAGTAAATGCTTTGGTTAGCGGTTAGCTCAAGTACAGCTTCTAGATCGCCTTTTAGGTCGAAGAAATCAACAGTGTTGGTCGCGATATCCCAGTGCTCTTCGCTGCGAGTACCCGCAATAACACCAGCCAGCATAGGCTCCTGACGCATACCATTTTCAGCAGATTCACATGGAATGAAACGCAGACCGTATTCAAACAAGCGAACACGTGGCTGTTGACGTTTCTGGTTATGAACAACCGTGTTCAGAAGGCCTTGAATGAGACCTAGACGCATCGCTGACATATCCGCTGAAATAGGGAAAGGCAGGATTAATGGTTCAATACCCGGAACGATAAGTTTCTGCTGCTCTGGCTCAACGAAGCTATAGGTAATCGCTTCTTGGTAACCACGATCAACCAGTAGATTACGAACGCGTTTTAGCGGAATGTCTGCTTCAACGTGGTCGTGCATCTTAAGTGCCGCCACTGGATTTTGGTTAGGGATGTTGTCGTAACCGTAGATACGACCCACTTCTTCAACCAGATCTTGCTCAATGGCAATGTCAAAACGCCATGTTGGTGCTGTTGCTGTCCAACCTGCATCTGTTGTTTCAACCGTCAGGCCAAGACGCTCTAGGATTTCAACAACATCGCTGTCTGCAATGTGGTGGCCTAGTAGGCTGTCTAGTTTGGTACGACGTAGTGATACTGTGTTTGCTTTTGGTAGGTCCGCTTGCGACTCAACAGCAACCACTGGAGCTACTTCACCACCACAGATCTCAACTAGAAGTTCTGTTGCACGCTCCATTGCGCTCGTTTGTAGTGCGAAATCGACACCACGCTCAAAACGCATTGAAGAATCTGTGTGCAGACCGTAGCTACGCGCGCGACCACGAATGTGATCTGGTGCGAAGAAAGCACACTCTAGTAGCACGTCTTTGGTTTCAGACGTAACACCAGATTGTTCACCACCAAAGATGCCCGCAATCGCTAGCGCTTTGTTGTGGTCAGCAACAACAAGAGTATCGGCGTTAAGTTCAGCTTCAGTGCCATCTAGAAGCGTGAGCTTCTCGCCCTGCTCTGCCAAACGAACCACGATACCGCCGTCGATCTTGGCAAGATCGAATGCGTGCATCGGTTGACCTTGCTCTAGAAGAACAAAGTTAGTGATGTCAACAACTGGGTCGATAGAGCGAATACCACAACGGCGCAGTTTCTCTTGCATCCAAAGTGGTGTTTCTGCTTGCACATTGACGTTTTTAATCACACGACCTAGGTAACGAGGACACGCCGCTGGCGCTTTCACTTCGATAGAAACTTGATCGTCGATAGCGGGAGCAACAGGGTTTACTGCTGGCTCAGTGACATCAGCACGGTTAAGAACGCCCACTTCACGAGCCATACCACGAATGCTGAAACAGTCCGCTCGGTTTGCCGTTAGATCAACGTCTACTGTCACGTCATCTAGCGCTAGGAATTCACGGAAATCAGTACCGATTACCGCATCTTCCGCCAGTTCCATAATGCCATCTGATTCTACGTCAATGCCTAGCTCAGAGAATGAGCACAGCATGCCATGTGATGGTTGACCACGTAGTTTGGCTTTCTTGATTTTGAAATCGCCTGGTAGCACAGCACCAACCGTTGCAACTGCAACCTTGATGCCTTGACGACAGTTAGACGCGCCACAAACGATGTCCAACAGTTCTTCTGCACCAACATCGACTTTAGTAACGCGTAGCTTATCTGCGTCTGGGTGCTGACCGCACTCAACCACTTGACCAACTTTAACGCCAGTGAAAGAACCCGCTACCGGTAGAACGTCGTCTACTTCTAGACCCGCCATAGTGATTTGGTGCGTTAGTTCGTCAGTGGATACCGCAGGGTTTACCCACTCACGAAGCCATGATTCGCTGAATTTCATAGTGATGTATCCCCTGGATTACTTGAACTGTTTTAGGAAACGAAGATCGTTCTCGAAGAACGCACGTAGGTCGTTTACGCCGTAACGAAGCATAGTTAGACGTTCAACACCCATACCAAATGCAAAACCAGAGTATTTCTCAGGGTCAATTCCTACGCTGCGCAGTACGTTCGGATGAACCATGCCACAACCTAGAACTTCTAGCCATTTGCCGTTTTTACCTTTTACATCCACTTCTGCTGAAGGCTCAGTGAATGGGAAGTAAGATGGGCGGAAACGAACTTCAACTTCCTCTTCAAAGAAGTTACATAGGAAGTCATGCAGGATGCCTTTTAGCTGAGCGAAGTTAACGTTCTCGTCTACTAGCATGCCTTCCACTTGGTGGAACATTGGCGTGTGCGTTTGGTCGTAGTCGTTACGGTAAACACGGCCCGGTGCGATGAAACGGAATGGTGGTTTGCCATTTTCCATCGTACGGATCTGAACGCCTGACGTATGGGTACGCAGCATTAGATCTGGATTGAAGAAGAAGGTATCGTGATCAGTACGAGCTGGGTGATCTTCTGCGATGTTTAGCGCATCAAAGTTGTGGAATGCATCTTCAATCTCAGGACCAGACTCAGTGTTAAAGCCTAACTCACCAAAGAACTGCTCGATACGCTCTACAGTACGAGTAACAGGGTGCAAACCACCGTTCTCAATGCGACGACCTGGTAGCGTTACGTCAATCGTTTCAGCAGCTAGCTTCGCTTCAAGTTCTGCACTTTGAAGTGCATCTTTACGTGCAGCAATCGCTTGCTGAACAACGCCTTTCGCTTTGTTGATCTCTTGACCAGCTTCACGGCGTTCTTCTGGTGGTAGTTTACCTAGGCTTTGAAGTTGAACAGTCAGTTCACCTTTTTTACCTAGATACTGAACACGCACTTCATCAAGTGCGACTAACGAATCTGCAGCTTCAATTGCCGCGTTCGCGTTAGCAATGATCTCTTCTAGATGTTGCATCGTTTCCTCATCTACCTACACCTATATGCAAGTCATAGGCATAAGTGGTAGTGTCCATTTTAGGTAGAGCAATTATATACTCATACCCGACAGGGATTTTGGGTCTATAAATAGCTATACATAGTAACGAATGACTGATGCAAATCCAAACTGAAATCTGCTTATTTACTGCCTTTGGGCAAAAATTCACCTCAACGCTTGATAAAAGTGTTTTTCATACCCAGTTATTTGGCATGAGAAGTATAGAAAGGAGTCACAATGACAGTAATCATCAATCCAATCCAACCAACTGATGACAGTGAGATTCGTGCAATCATTAAAGCGGTTGGCGCAGAATATGGCGCCATTGGTGAAGGATTTGGCCCGTCAGACCCTGAAGTGGATGCGATGAGCCAAAGCTACACACTGGATAAACAGAGTCTGTATCTCGTTGCGACCATTGATGGCAAGATCGTCGGAGGCTGTGGATTAGCCCCCTTTAATCACTCACAACAAACCTGTGAGTTGAAAAAACTGTTCTTGTTACCACAAAGTCGCGGTCTAGGCCTTGGTAAACAGCTAACTGAACTCTGTTTAGAGTTCGCGACGCAGCAAGGCTTCAGTGAGTGCTATTTAGATACACTCACTTCGATGAAGTCCGCTATTTCACTGTATGAAAAACTGGGCTTTACACATCTTGAGCAACCGCTAGATGGTACAGAACATAGTTCATGTGATGTCTGGATGCTAAAGAAGTTATAGCTCCATCGATATATCTGCCGCACTTGACACGCGATTGCGGCCTTCGGCTTTCGAGCGATACACCGCGTTGTCGGCTTCTTTGATCAAATCATTGAAGTCGTTCATTGCAGAAGTGCGCTCCCCTACACCAACGCTAATACTTCCTCTCCAAACACTTTGCCCCACTGGTACTAGCATTTGATTCACTTTGTTTCGAGTCAGTTCAGCAATGTGCATACCACCCGCTAGATCCGTGTTAGGACAAATCACAAAGAATTCGTCTCCACCTAAGCGACAAACAAGATCGTCACTTCTAAACGAGTCAGCCAGCGTTTGAGCAAGCTCAACTAACAATCGGTCGCCCGCGTCATGGCCTGCGGTATCGTTCACTTGTTTAAAGTAATCGACATCGATCATGATACAAACCAGTGGTTCTTTGTTGTGTATCGATTCATGCCAGTAAGTTTTGAGTTTGCGAATAGCACAACGGCGGTTTGGCAACTTAGTCAAAGAATCCGTCAGTGACAATTCTTCAAGCTGCTTGTTAACCCTCGACAACTGCTGGGTGCGCTCTAACACCTTGTCTTCTAGGCACTGGTTTAGCTCTAGTAGCTCTTTATTTCGCTCTGACACCTGCTCAAACAGTCCATTCAAAGCTTTTAGCAACGGCTCAGTGGAGGAGTCTTGCTTTTTCTCTTCTGTTTCCCAAGCTAGCTTAGGATCAACCCCCGATTCAATCTGCTTCACCTGACGAGACATATTCTGATCAATGCCAAGTATGTGGTAAGCCAACCAATGGATAAGAAAATTGAGTAGATGCTCAGAAGCCGTTTTATTTCCTTCATTGATAAACGCTTGCATACTCAAAATATCAGCCATAAACGCTCTGTGTATCTTGATATGCTCTTCAACATGCTTTTGATAGACACCAGCGGTGCGCATCAAGTTTTCTTCTTCCTTAAAGTGGAACTCGGCGTATCGCGACAGCTCAAACAACGCTATGCGTATATCTTGCATAGAGATGTTGTTCTGTGCGATCAGAGCACCATAGCGGTTAATGATTTCGACCAAGTATTGATGCTGTTCATCGACATCATCCAACCCTGTTTCATAACAGCTATCCCATTCAAATGATTTCATTCAACCTAGCCTTACAAATCATTCATTGCCCTTACCAATAAGGGCAATAACATAATTACCTTAACTGATTAGGGGCGATAATACATGCTTTTAACTCAAGGCTAAGGGGTCTGCATCAAAAAAAGGGAACTTGATCAGCCCCCTACAATAATGGAATCAATATCACACTTGAAAAGGGTGACATAGGCACACTTTAGAAGTAATACTCTAGCGAAAATCCTCAATGCCGAGATTAATATCAACGTGAAAAGTCACCTCTTGATTGCAGTGATAATTGATTCTCACTGCTAAGATAAGGTGACAGTCGTTTTATGAGGAACCTATGACGATGAGCGCTTTCAATGTTTGGACAGCCACCCTATTATCTCTCACCGCATCGCTTTCAACCCATGCTTGGCAAGCAGACATCATAGTATCTGGTCTTAATGTGCCATGGGGAATGAGCGCGTTTAATGATGATCAACTCATGGTGACGCAACAAAACGGCGAAATAGGTGTAGTGACTCTCTCTACAGGCAATTACAGTACCATTGCAAAGCTCGTCCAGTCACAAGCGTATGGACAAGGCGGATTGCTCGATGTTGCACACTCGCCGTTTAACAAGCATCACTTCTATTTCACTTATTCAAAGGTGGTGGGCTCTGCCATCGAAACCACGCTTGCTCGTGCCAGCTACAAAGATGGCACACTCTCTGACTGGACAGATTTGGTCGTGACACAATCCGGCTCTGATACCGGACGACACTTTGGTAGTCGAATTGCCTTCGATACCCACTTCGTCTATTTCTCTGTCGGAGATCGCGGTGAACGAGATAATGGACAAAACCTGGCGACCCATGCAGGAAGTATTCTTAGAGTATTACCCGACGGTACGACTCCACCAGACAATCCATTTACTAATGTCAAGGGCGCTCGAGGTGAGATATGGAGCTATGGTCATCGCAATCCTCAAGGGCTCTACTATGATCGTCAGAGTACAACCTTGTGGTCTATTGAACACGGTCCTCGTGGTGGTGATGAGATAAACCAGATCGTTAAGGGGGCCAATTATGGGTGGCCTGTAACTTCTCATGGTAAGGAATATTGGGGGCCTATCGCAGTCGGAGAGGCGACAGAAAAAGAAGGGATAGTCTCGCCAACTAAAGTGTATATACCATCGATAGCACCCAGTTCATTGCTGCTATACCGTGGCAGTCAATATCCTCAGTTATCAGGAAAATTATTAGCGGGAGCCTTGAAGTTGACCCACATTAACGTGGTCAAGATAGACAACAACCAAGCGATCGAAGAAGAGCGAATCCTGACAGAATTAGGTGAAAGGATACGTGATCTCGAAGTGCTTCCCAATGGAGAGATCGTATTCAGTACCGACAGTGGCAAAATCTATCGCTTGGTAGACGAGCACAATTAGCTTAATGACGTTTATCTATCTGCCCAAGAGGTTTGGTTACGCCCGCTCTGTTTACTTAGATACAACGCTTTATCGGCGAGATTAAATAACGCTGTCTGCATTGCTTGGTGAGACATGTAGCGTTGGTCAAAGTCTTGCTCACTCGCGAGAGCACCACCTATCGATACGGTCACTCGTCCATATGGCTGATTGCCTTCATGGGCGATATTCAATGCCTCTACCGCCTTCCTCACGCGCTCACTAAACTGAACCAGTTCTGTCTTATCGGTTCTAGCCAAAAGGATGACTAACTCTTCACCCCCGTAGCGAAAGGCAAGATCACTCTCACGCGCCACCTTATTGATGACTGCCCCCACTTCGGACAATGCGTTATCACCAGCCGTATGCCCATAAATATCATTGAACGCTTTAAAGTTATCGACATCACAGACCAAGGTCGCAACATACTGCCCATTGCTCAGTTGACGCTTAAAGAATGGTATTGCCGCTCGCGAATACTTGTAACGTGATCCCAAGCCCGTTAGTGGGTCTGTATCTGACCTAGCACGTAAGATGCTGAGTTGATTGTCTAATTTAATCAATAAGCTATGGTAGGCTTGTGCTAATTGGCCGATTTCATCACTTCGATTCAGTTCACGAAAGTGTGCAATATTGGCGTGGGGTGTGGTGAACTGAAAGGGACAACAGGGCCACTTATTGAGAAATTTACAATTCGTCTTTGTTTTCACTAACAACTTGAATTATCGCTGAAAAAAGCCCCTATTGAAAGGGGTTGGGGTGTATATTTGACCACACTACTTTTAGAACGACACACAAATTTTCGCTTACAGGGGCACTTTGGCATCAATAATACAGGAAAAAACAACCAAAATTTAGCGCTATCTTGACCTCTAAAAACCACTAACGGAAACTCTTGAAAACAACATCTAAGTATTCGACAATATCGCCCTACTTTATATAACCTAATATCGTAGTCCTGTATCTAATCTGAGTATTATTTTAGGTTATCCTATAGTAAAGATTGAACCATTGGAAAAATATTTTAACAGCATAAAAACATAATAAGGATAACAAGAAAGCAATGGCTTTCATTACTTTATTTATTTTCCTTATTGACAAAGCTCCATTGATTTTGCGTAGGTTCTACTTGAATAACGAGTTGATATTTCTCTTAGATTTTTACATTCCTCATAATTAGTAATTTTAGCATTAGAGGCCTGTCGAATAACGAGACTCATTAAAGGAGATATAATAAAAATCAGTATCAAAGCTATTTTGTTTAATTTGTTAGGAGTTATAATGTAATTTAATACTTGACAGATGTAGTATAACAAGAAAAATGAACCAATTAAAACACCCGAAATAGAGCCCCATACATTAAATATCCCATCAATGACAAAAATATCTTTCTGCGTGGAGCTAAAAAACACCATGTAGTCAGAGGATAAATACAATGAAAATAATGTAATTAACATACACAAAAAAATCCTAATTATAATCATTATAATACTCTTCTACAGCCCTTGTCATTTCCTTTGAATATCCATTTTCTTTATCTAAAATATCCAAACCTTTTCCTGTAATAAAAGACAATACAACAAATATAGAGCCCGTTAACAAAGTACTTGCTGTTGCTGGAACAAATGCAGCTCGCTCCTAAGGCTGTCAGTCCTTTTATAACATCACTAGCTGAATTACCTAAAAACTCGGCTAGTGTAGCTTCATCTCTTAACGCATAATCAACGACATTGATACCAACTGATACAGCCACTTCTAAACCAACATTAAAGCGAACATAATGAACTGCACCTTTTAGATCATTTAAACCTAAACCTAATTGAATAATCCTTGGATTATTGGCTTTCCATTTATGCCCACGTTCAAGAGTTTTTAGGTGCTTACGATAGTTCTTAATTATGATCCAGTTCTGGCCATTTATATTTTTTGTATAAGCCTGAACACCCAAACCTCCTAAGCCCTTTGCTGTTTCAACAGCGTCATATATTCCTTTTCCTAAACCCTGTCCATAGTCTTTCATATTATTAAAAGTATAGGCAAAATGTTACACATTCATAATATCAATGCAAAACTTGAAATACTTTTACTGTGTTGGTCAACTAAAATTGGCTACAGTTTTAGAGCCTTTTAGACTTATTGTGGCTTAGTTTACCACTTAGCAACTACTTTACTCGGTACAATACTGTTTCTGATAGAGCGTTTATTATAGCTATAAGGCTTTTACCACTTCTTGTTAGTGCCGTAGAGCTTCTGGAAACCTACCGCTAAATTATGAAGATGCACTGGTTCTCAGAAGACAGCCCCTTCATCTTGGATATTCCTTGTGTCATAAATGCCATCACCTGATAACTCTATGACTCTTCAGCGTGTCTGCTTAAGTAAGTTGGTAAGCACTCCCACATCGGTTAAGTTAGATAAAGTCAACTCTGCTGCTACTATTTCGTGGGTGCTGGTATTTACTACGATATTGCAGTTTGCGCCAAAATCTGCGTTTCCCATCAGTTCCATGCTTCTTGGGCTGCCATTCACATTCATCATGAAGTTTGTTATTTGTGGCATCAATGGCTAGATGTTAAATCGCACCTCTGATTTAGTTTTAAATGAAACCTCAACTTCCTTATTTCGACGGCTTATACAGGTGTAATCGGGATAAGCTAGCGGGATGTTAGCCAGCTTAAATAACGAGTCTATTGATTCTTGTAGCGCTAGCAAGGGCATAGAGAATACTCGTTTCATCATCAGTCCAGTACTAATGGCTAAGTCGCAGAATCAGTGTGGTCGCCTTGTTTGCTTGGTCTCCTCTCTCACTCTGCAATCGCTTCTTCATTAATCTGAAAGGCCAGTTTATTACTTTATGTGGTTTTTCCAGTAGTTGTTCTGCAACGAGGTTTCGGTATGAGCCTATAAGGATTTATTGTATGGTGCTTTATTTTGTTACTTTTGTATAATACCTGTTTTGTTAAAATATGATTTCCTGTCAATGTTTAAATCTTGCATTTCTTGAAGTTGTGATACTTAGTCAAAGGTTGTTTATTTTTTGTGCAATTGTGTTTGTGAGTATTATATCTTTTGATGTGTAAAAAGACGTTTTTATTGGTCTGTTTACGTTTCATTCAGTAATATATTCATGGAGAGCGTATAATGAAAAAAGTAATTTGTAGCCAAGTGCGATCACTTACTGATACTGAGTTGGAAATGGTATCTGGTGGTAAAGGTTATGATGGGTGCCGTTCTAAACCAGAAAAAATTCATCGAGGTAACAGAGAGACGAATAATAATAGTCGAGATTGGTCTGGTGGGTGTAACTCTCGTCCATAATTAATAATTTACTATACCAGGGTAGTTTGTCGTTTAACTACCTTTTTACAGTTAGTTTTTCATAGTATATGTTTAATGAGATATTTAGATAGTGTTTTAATTTTTAAATTAATACGATAGCTATTTGTTTTGGTTCGGATATTTTTAACGTGCAGGCTGTTTAAAAGTGAAGAGAAGCGCTGATATAGATATTATTGAAGACTATATTAATCAATCTGCCGATAACATTATAGGTAACGGTTATTTAGTCAATAAAGAAAACATTTCATGTTATATAAAGTTAATTGACAAGTTGATTTTTGAATCTAACTTTTCGAAGGCTATACATATATCTAAAAAATCAAACTGGAATCTATATGATCCTAGCTTGTCTATGCGTGATGTAGATAGAATATTCTTTATTTGGATTGGGAGTATTGGATGCGAGCAACTAGATTATTTTCGAATTTGGCAAAGTATAAATAATAATACATGTATTTATTATGACAGTAATAGCTTTCTTGCATCAAAGCTAACTTATATAATTTGTAAACTAGATAACTGCTCCCATATGAATAAGGATTTTGTGGAATTTCAGAACGTTTGGTTCGATGATTTCAATAAAAATGGAGATGGTAATTTTGATCTGTGGCTTTTACACCGAGTTAAGGGGTTAGATTTCAAACTCTATTTGTCAATAAAAAATGACTTGAATAAAATACAAAGATTTTATAAAAAAGCTTCTAGAAATATTAATTTTGTTGATATAAGAGGCTTAAATGATTTCTTTGTTTTTAAATCATTTGATCTTGAAGAATACTATAATTATGAGCTTTGCTTGAGAAATAATCTGGCATCCGCTAAATAACTGTTCCTAAATATAGATCACTGGTTTGTAGAAAAAGAAGGGAACTCGGTACCGTTTGAGCGATCTGAT
>NZ_JBNJOH010000054.1:0-25044 GCF_050113735.1 Vibrio sp. TRT 2004
GATTGGCGAGTGTTAGGGCTGTAGTTAATTGCAAAATAAAAGGCTCAAAGTTATAGAAACTTAGAGCCTTTATAAGCTATCTGCAGGATCGTTCAACCGATCATTTATCTCTTAACTGATCGGCATTAAGCTCAATAGGCTCGCTGTTATATCTAAAGGGCAATGATGTCTAGACGCGTTTAACGATGTTAACAAACTCCGTCATTATTGCGGCATTGGCCAAAATGCGCTGGTCGATATTCTGTTGACCAGGCGTTTCACTACAGCAGCCGAAGTGGCTTCCTTGCTGCACTAGGAACGATTCAAACGAGGTGTCAAAATGGTTGAAAATAATACCATTTTGAACCGGACAATCATCAATCTCCCCGTTTGCTGCGACAGCAAAGAACTGTCCGAGGGTATCTCTTAAGTTTTCGCTGAAACGCCCCGGAATTTGCTGTGGTTCGAATGAATAGATGTAGGTGTCTGTCAATAACACATCTTCATGGCAGGTCAGTATTCCATCTCGACTCGCGGACAACAGGGTTGATGTATGATTCATGAGTATCTTTGCTTCGATGGATGTTCCTCTCCCTGACGTCGGAGTACCATCTTCAAGGTAAAATCCATGGTTAGGGTTTTCGCCAAGCTGATTAAATCGTTGACCAATGGCAAAGCCAGTAGGATTGACCAGTGGCAGCAAGCTAAGATTCACCTGTGCGAAAAGATACGGATCTAAACTCGATAGAAAATGCACTAATCCCCATGGTCCGGCTGCCTCTTCGCCATGAAACCCGGCACTAATCATCAGGTTAGGATTAGTGGTAATGTGTTGTGACGATTGTAGCAGGCATACAGGGTATTCACCTGAGGTTCCTAGTATGCTCTTGGAGAGACCAAGGCGGTTTATCTGTTGTTCCAACAAATGGTAAAAACGATCAATATCGTTAGTTTGACACTCAAAAATCTCACTATGCCACTGATAGGCTAAGGCAGTAGATTGAGTCATTGTTACGTCCTTGTTAAAAAAATATCTTGAACGTCGTCAGCATACCAGCAAAATTATGAAAGTGAAGTAGGTTCAAAAGGATAGCGTAGGGGAGAGTAGTAGGAACAGCAGAAGCGATCAGTCCGGCGTTGGGTGATTTCATGAAGATACATGCTGAACCGTACACTGTTGAGCTCGCCACGCCATTCGTTATTTCGAGAGGTGCCAGAACGCATTGCCACATGGTGAGGGTAACCATTAGTTACCAAGGCCTTGAAGGGGTAGGTGAGTGTACGCCTTATCCAAGATACGAGGAGAGTGTGGAGTCTGTCATTGAACAAATTGAGCGATGGCGAGAGAGCTTGGATGGGTTAGCGCCACAGAGGGCTAAGGTGTTATTACAAACTAGGCCCGCCGGGGCGGCCTTCACCTTGTCTGACTGTGATTGCCGGCGAATGGGTTCGGCACTTTCTGTTCATAAAGTGCCGACCATTGTTTGTTGCCACAGGTGACGGATTAGCACACCATTTGCAACAAAATATCGCTTATTTGATTCTATTCACAATGTATAATCGTAAGTCTCTCGACGTCATGTAAATAAACGCAACACAATGGACTATTGATGAAACTACAACAAATCGACAAGCAGTTATACCGTTCACGTTTGAATGTGGTTATTGTCTCATGCATCGCCTTTTTAGCCTTATCGAGCCTAGCGGTATCACAGACATTAATTTATTTATTCCCTGCCGAATCAGGCTCTCACTTCCATTGGAATCTGCTTGGCGTTGTGGTTAGTGCGCTACTCGTCGTGACCATTTTATTCAAGTTTAAAACTCATCCCAAGATGCATGAAGTCGTCTATGTATGGGAGCTTAAACAGGCGTTAAATCATATCTATCGCAAGAGTAGAGCACTGAAAGCTGCGGCAAAGGAGGGCAATCCACAGGCAATGCTGGCACTTCAGTTTAGCTATGATGGTTCACGTCAGTTATGGCAGTTGGATGACAATACCATAACGATCAATAGCCTAGAGTCGGCGCAAAGAGAGCTTGAACAATGGGCGCAGGAGTTTGGCGTTGAGATAGATATTGCTAACTACCACGCAGAGATCCTAAAGTCGTTTTAACTCTCATCTGTGCGTTGAGTGTCAGTGAACAGCAGACGCTTTATCTGTTAAATAGTCGCTTGTCTATAAACTTAGATAGCCAGAGAATCAATCAGATAGTTTAGCGTGGTATTGCTATCATCTTGATTGATGACAGTGGGTAAGAAAATGAGTTTCTTTAACCAACCGCGATTCATAAGCTCATCGAGCAAATCGTGATAGCGGAAACTACACTTGCCGATATTATCCGTGATCTTCTGACCTTTTTAATTACGTTGCAGAAACCATACACAGTGCTGTCTCGAATAGTCAGTCCACTGGTTGTTGTGATCGCCACGGTATGTCCACGTGCTGCGCATTCGTGAACAAGGCGAAGAGTGGTATCGGTTTCTGGGCACACGCGTTCCCACGGGTACATAAGGAAACAAATGTGCATTAGTCGTCCTCTACTAGGTCATAGCTGTTATAGTCATCATCAGAGACTGTTGGTTTACTGTTTAATGTATGGAAGCGTTTTCTACCACGAGCAAGTTTTATGTACTTCATCCAAGTACGCTCTAACTTAGTGGTTGGCTCTTTCTTTCCTTGAATAACGTCTAGGAAATCAGATTCAGCTTGATTCTCTGGAGTTAACTCACCACTTTCGAGTCCGAGTAACGTTTTTCCATAAAACGTGAGTAACTGATCTTCAGCTAGAGTGAAGTCTCCAGATTTAGAAAATCCACGTGAGAAATGGACATTGTCATAGAAGTGCGCTTTACCTTGTCGAATTTCTTGAAAAGACATTGCAATCGTCTCGATTAAGTAGGGTTATTGGTATGCGAAAGATATTCGCAGTTTGGCAAAGTTAACAACAAATAATTTTTGTCGTTATAACAATGCATTGTGATTAAATTGCATGATTTTATCGCCTTCATAATTACCCGATTAACAAATAAACAATAGACTAAACTGAGCCAAATGGCTCAACTCTCGCGTTTAGTTAAATCTCCTGTTGGATCGATGTACAAGGCAAACATATACTTCGGTAAATAACGCGACAGATGGCGTTAATCTTAGTGGTTTCACTCGCTATCGATGATAGATATTAATGGAATAGAAAATGTCGAGATTTGTTACGACGGACAAAGAACCTGAGGGCTTAATTCACGCGTTGTTACTTGATGGCAATGGCGGTAGTCGAAAATTGTCATGGCAAGAAGTCAATCAGTGGGATGAATCCGAAAGTGGCTTGTGGCTGCATTTTGATTACAGTCATCAAGAAGCGCGCGACTGGATAAAAAGATGCAGTGGACTCAATGAGATAGCTGTAGATGGTTTGCTGAACAGTGAAAACAGACCGCATGTGCTGACTCGGGTAAATAACCTCTTGCTCATCTTGCGAGGTGTGAATCTCAATCCTGGCTCCAATCCAGAAGATATGGTCTCGGTACGGCTGTGGACGAACGGCAAAATCTTAATCAGTAGCAGAAAAAGAATGCTGCTTTCGACACAAGATATTGTCGCCAACCTTAATGAGAATGCTGGCCCTGCAACAATCCCAGTGTTGCTGATTGAGTGGACTGACCGCATCGTTGCGAGAATGAACGATACCATTAACGTCATAGAAGATAGCGTGTTAGGCGTTGAGGAAAACATATTAGATGGTGATGCGAAGCAGCTTCGTTCTCAGTTACTTCGTCTTAGACAGCAAAGTATCGGCATTCGACGTTATATTGCCCCGCAAAGAGAGGCTTTAAACCGCCTGGCAGTGGAACAGTTAGAATGGCTGAGTGATGTTGACCGACTTGCGTTGCGTAGTATCGCCGACCGACAAATTCGCTATGTCGAAGATATCGATACGATAAAAGAGCGTGCTTCTATGGCGCAAGAGGAATTGCTCAGTCGTATTTCTGAGCAGCTAAACAATCGCAGCTATGTCCTGACGGTGATTGCCGCTATTTTCTTGCCTCTGGGATTCTTTACCGGATTAATGGGGATCAATGTCGGCGGGATGCCTGGTGTCGAAAATAGCATGGGCTTTTGGATTGTTGTGGCGATATGTTTTGGCGGAACTGCTCTGTTAGCAGTGTTTCTGTCGTGGAAAAAGTGGCTTTAATCAGCGTCTTTTCTATCCTCCAAACCACAAATCTCATATCAGCATTCAAATTTGAGGCTCTCAGCAAGTAAAGCGGTCGAGTTATCTGTTATTGACCTGTCTATAACTTTATAGTTTATATTCCATGACCATTGAAGGAGCGGAGAGAGTTTGTGTACAAAATTTCTGAGCTAGCAGCACTTGTTGGATTGTCGCGCACAGCCTTGCTTTATTACGAAAAGCAAAAGCTGATCTCTAGTCATCGTCTATCTAACGGTTACCGTGTGTATGGTGATAAGGAGTTACAACGCGTGCGTTTGATCCAGCAATTATTGGCTGGGGGACTGACACTAAAAGAGTGCAAAGTATGCCTTGAAGCCAAGGTAGACCGGCAATTATTACGAAACCGACTTGAAGCTCTTGATATAGAAATTGAGCAGAAGCAGAAATCGCGCCGTCTTCTCGCAGCACTGCTCGGAGAAGAAGAGAGCAAAGGCTGGCATACGGGGTTAGACAAACTGGCTCCAGATGCTCATTTGGAATGGTTAATTAAGCAAGGTTTCAGCGAGAAAGAAGCGTTGCGACTTAAATGGTTATCAAAAGATATGAACGAACACGATGTATATATGGCAGACTTTATGAAAGTTTTCGAGACGCTTGAGCGTTGGGGGCCAGGTAGTGAAGTCGATACAGCCAAAGCATTTTCGTTAGTGACCTCTACACCTGAGCGGATCTTGGAGGTCGGTTGTGGCAAGGGCTTAGCTACTCAGGTATTAGCGGACGTTTGTACCGCGGAAATTGTAGCGGTCGACAACGAGCAATCAGCGTTAACGCGACTCACCGAACGTTTTTCACAGCAAGGGATCACTCATCGCCTCGAAACAGTGTGTGCAAGTATGACCGACTTGCCTTTTGATGACCTAAGCTTTGATCTTATTTGGTCAGAAGGTAGCGCATACATTATGGGAGTAGAAAAGGCTCTCAAATCTTGGCGACCTTTGCTTTCTGAACATGGGTTGTTAGTCATCAGTGATATGGTTTGGCGTGCTGCTGAGCCTAGTGATGAGGCGTTGGAATTCTGGAGCCAAGAGTATCCTGACATTCAATCTATTGAGATGCGTTTGATTCAAGCTGAAAAGGCTGGCTATAAGGTGATCAACCATTTCCCACAAAGCGCACAAGCATGGCTGAATTACTATGCTCCGTTAAAGCGTCGAGTCGCAGAATTGGAAACGGAAATGGGAGAGTCGCAGGCGCTAAAAGACATTAAGCGAGAAGTTAAACTGTGTACTGAACTGGCAGATGAGTTTGGCTACCACATGTTCGTTTTAGCCAAAAACTGACTCGAATAAGCCCTCTGAGCTATATTGGCGTGAGGGCATATATCATGCGTTCTATCGAAGCTGTTTACATTTCTTCAGTAAAATCTTCATCGGTACATTGGTTGGTATCAGAGCACTCGATCTCGTAAACCAGTTCAGACAGAGTTTGCGGATTGAGTACTATTTCTTGAGGTACTTCAAAGCGACATGCCATCATTCGGTTAAATATCTGCCAGTGGTTGAGCAGACAGACTTGTAATTCATTGGTCTCGTCGGACCATGTTTCTTTCATAAATGGCGTCAAACTCGCCGCACTGTGTGCAAACATAATCATCTGCCATTTAATTTCCCAGATTTTGACCTGATTTTGCGGGTGCTCTTGGTTGTATTGCTCAGCTAAACGATTGACGAGACTTTCTATTTCGCCCGAATTATCAATAAAGTAGTCAAATAGCGCGTCTTCTTGACGAACCGCGTCAGCAATAAACTGGATAGGTTGTTTGCATTCGAGCATATGCGCTAGCAAGCGCACAGCGAATAGGTACAACTTAATGTTTGAACTTACATCGCTGGGCATGTTGCCAATGATGGTTTGTATATAGCTTTCCATATAGCGATGTAGCCCATCACTAATCGAGTACCATATCTGTTCTTTGCTGCCGAAATGGTGACGGATGAGGCTATGAGATACCCCCGCCTTATCACTAATATTCCTCAGTGATACTCGCTCGTAACCCAGTTCGCAAAATAGGTCTGTAGCGACACGCATGATCTCACACTTGGTTTTTTCTGCGTCTTGGGCACTTCTTCGGCCTTGCTTTCGTTCAGTCATAGTTACCGTCAATTTCTAAAAACGCTCTCTTTCTACCAGAAAAGCGTGGGGATTTCATCAATCAAGCGCATAAATAGCATAGTACATTTCTGAATTTTATTGAACGTATGGAAAATAAATATTGATCTGTCAGACAATCCTAACATGCTGCGCATTCGTGTAATAAAACTCGTTGAGATCCCTGATCTACAAAACAGTCGTTACGATCGCTTTATCGCTAATATTGATGCGACTGATCGTGCATCTATGTCGTTTCAAGTCAGCGGTGAAGTTGAGGTAGTGGACGTCAGAATGGGCAGTGTCGTGAAGAAAGGACAGCTTCTTGCTTGGCTCGATCCTACCGACTACCAACTGGCATACGATGCGAAGAACGCAGAGTATGATCTGGCTTACCTGGAATGACGGCACAGGTTCGCCTGCTCAATGAAAAACGCTTTGCTAAAGTCGATATCTCACCAAGCGCTTGGATTAGTAAGAGTGGTCAACATGGCCAACTCTTCAAGTTCGATCCTCAACAGCAAGTAATTACCCCCGTTGATGTCACACTCGATGTCAACGGCAATGTTATCGCGGGTCTTCAGCAGGCCGATCTGATTGTGCAGGCGGGTGTCGAGAATCTAGTCTCAGGCCAACAAGTAAAAGCATGGACTAAAGAGGGCGGTATTTGAGATGAATCGAATTAATTGGATTGCCGCTGGCTTATCTTTGAGTTTACTCACCGCGTGTATGCCGGAAACGGAACATCGCCCACTGAATCCACTTGTTGTTGATACATTCACTGTCGCTCAAGCTACAGAGAGTCAGTTTCGTACCTTCAATGGTCAGGTAATCGCTGTCCTCAATGATACCAAGGTAAGGCAAAAGTTGGCTGATGCGCAGGCGTGAACGGACTAAAGAATTAGTACCGTAGTTCAATGAATCGAAGGCGTGTCGTCTTGGCATCTCTAAGCAAGAAGTCTCTGAAACCTTACAGATGGCGTTTGGCGGAACACCAATCGGCTTATTAGCGATGGATATGCCTTTTAGTTTCACGGCGTTTCTTGGCTTACTTAGTCTGAGCGGAATGATTCCTTTGGTGTTTGACGCATTTTATGGCTCAATGGCAATTACGATTATGGCGGGTCTTGGATTCGCGGCGGTACTGACCCTTATTGTCGTACCGGTATTGTTTGCCATTCTTTACCGAATCAAACCTTCCACTGCTGGATAATTCATGGATTGAACCTCGATTCGTTTTAAGCCAGCCCGAAAGAAATTTCGGGCTTTTTTATCTTTCTATAGTCGATAATTGACACAAATTGATATTGAATAGAATTAAATTAATGTCATTACATAATTAAACAAAATATCATTCCTTATTATACTAAAGTATGACGATATTGTTCTTGTTGATTGTTAAATCAATCATTAACTTACATTTAATAAGTCATCTTCATCTCAATTATTAATCTTATTGTTAATGCTAATGACTATATTGATAGTCTGATAATTAACTACTCATTTTAAAATTATACTGCATGATAATCATTGTCATTAAACGAGTGATGAAGACTAATGAAATAAGTGTAAATACTAATATACCGTGAAAAAACAGCAAGATAGATGTTATTGATAGAATGGGAGTTCAATTAAAGTCTAGTTTAATCAATTAGATAGCGATTGTTAACAAGGATATAACATTTCATTCCATATGAGACCTTGTTCACCTTTATGCATAAAAAGTGAAAAAATATTTGAAGTGTAATAATTAGGTATTAGCTTAGTTTAATAAGAGGTAAGTAAAAAGCCTTAGATTATTTATTCTATGTTTGTCGCAATGACAAATATATTACGAGAGCTTTTCAATATTTGTTTTGGTTATTAATTGCTGTAAAGAATGGAGTCTTTTAATGAAGAAGATCGCTTTGATCACTGGATCGAAAGGCGGAATTGGTTCTGCTATTTCCTCACAACTCGTCGAGGATGGCTACCGAGTCATCGCCACTTACTATACTGGTAATTATGAGTGTGCGTTGGAATGGTTTAATGAAAAAGGATTTAACCAAGATCAGGTTCGATTGTTTGAGCTTGACGTAACAGACACCGAGCAATGTGCTGAGCGACTAGCTAAATTGCTTGAGGAAGAGGGAACGATTGACGTGATCGTCAATAATGCTGGGATCACCCGAGATGGTCTGTTTAAAAAAATGTCTCCTTCTGCGTGGCGAGATGTTATCGAAACCAACCTTAATAGTGTTTTCAATGTTACTCAGCCCCTATTTTCTGCGATGTGTGAAAAGGGGAATGGTCGCGTAATCAACATCTCTTCAGTCAACGGTCTTAAAGGACAGTTTGGTCAAACTAACTACTCTGCAGCCAAAGCCGGAATGATCGGTTTTTCTAAAGCACTTGCAGCGGAAGGTGCTCGAAGTGGTGTGACGGTTAACGTTGTGGCACCAGGTTATACTGGCACTCCTATGGTCGAAGATATGCGTCCAGAAGTCCTCGAATCAATTAAAGAGCAGATCCCAATGCGACGTCTTGCAACGCCTCTCGAAATTGCACAATCCGTCTCTTATTTAGTTAGTGATGCTGGAGCCTACATTACAGGGGAAACACTCTCTGTAAATGGCGGCTTATACATGAATTAAAGGGACGATTAGATGGAAAAAATATTTATTGTAGCGGCAAAACGCACACCGATCGGCGCTTTCGGTGGCTCGTTGAAAGACATTTCTGCCGGCAATCTAGCGTCAATTGCCATCAAAGCAGCGATTGCTGACAGTGGCGTTAAGGTTGACGCGATCGATGAAGTCATTGTCGGCAACGTGGTGAGTGCCGGACAAGGTATGGGCGTTGGTCGACAAGCTGCGATTTACGCTGGTATTCCGCATCAAGTTCCTGCTTATTCACTCAATATGGTGTGTGGCAGTGGTATGAAGACGGTGATGGATGCCGCAAGCCACATCAAAGCCGGTGATGCAAATATCGTGGTAGCAGCTGGTGTAGAAGTAATGTCTCAAATCCCATTCACAGCACCATCAAGTATTCGAGATGGCCACAAAATGGGCAATATGAATCTGACCGACCTACTGATTAACGACGGGCTGACGGATGTTTATAACCAATACCATATGGGTGTTACGGCTGAAAACGTGGCCAAATTGGTGGGTATTAGCCGTCAGCAGCAAGATGAATATGCATTGGCAAGTCAGTTAAAAGCGGTGTCTGCAATTGAGGCGGGTAAGTTTAAGCAAGAGATCGTCTCGGTTGATGTTAAAAAACGTCGTGAGACCGTCGTGTTCGATACTGATGAATATCCAAAGCCTGACGCGACTCTGACTGGTTTGTCAAACCTGCGTCCAGCGTTTGATAAAGAAGGGACAGTTACCGCAGGCAATGCGTCAGGAATCAATGATGGTGCCAGTGCCATCATCGTCGCAAGTGAATCGGCGGTGAAGGAGCACGGGCTTACACCAATCGCTGAAGTCGTTAGCTATGCTCAGTCTGGACTTGAACCCGAAATCATGGGACTTGGCCCTGTTGAAGCTGTCAGCCTCGCATTGCAAAAAGCGCAACTGACTACAGATGATATTGGTGTCTATGAGCTCAATGAAGCGTTTGCTGCTCAGGCACTGGGTGTGATTAACCAACTGGCTGAAAAGCACGGTGTGTCAGTCTCCTCAATTCTTGATAAAGCCAATGTTAATGGCGGTGCAATAGCACTTGGTCATCCACTCGGGGCCTCCGGAAACAGAATTCTAGTTTCACTCATCCATGAACTTAATCGCAGTGGAAATCAATACGGTGTCGCTTCACTTTGTGTTGGCGGCGGTATGGGGACTGCTGTTGTTATCAAATCAATTAACTAACCCAATTAAATGGACTTAACTTAGGAGTACCAACCATGTACACAGATTTTTTCAAGACGTTTGCAGATCAAACAGAAAAGACAATGGAACCATACGTAAAATTCAACAAGCTAGTGACAAAGAATGTTGAAGTACTCACTGAGCTTCAGCTTAACGCTATTCGTACTTACAGCGATATGGGTCTCGCTCAGATGAAAGCAGCCAGTGAAATCAAAGATGCGACGTCACTGACCGCTTTTAGTGGCCAACAGCTAGCGGCACTAACCAAACTTTCTCAACAGATGATGGACGACAGCAACAAGCTTCAGGCGATTGCGAAAGAGTTCAAAGACGATGTTGAGCAAATGACATCGGAAAACCTTAAGACAGTGACTCCTGCATAACACTGACTTTTTTGCCGCCGAAAGGCGGCTCTTTTCCGATCTTAGGAGTCGTTATATGTTACAAAACTTCTTTTCGGACTACCTTGTTAAGCTCCAAGAAACCAATCAAAAGTGGTGGGAAGATCTAGAGTTGAGCAGGGCAGCCGCAAACTCCCCACTCAATAAAGCAATGCAAGAGGTTAACCTCGAAGATACCGCCAAGTTATTCGAAAGCGCGGCGAATCAGCCTGCGGCATTGCTTAAAATTCAGGCCGAGTGGTGGCAACAGCAGTTGCAGATTTGGCAAAATGTCGCGCTTACGGCCAACACAGAGGACGTCGTCAGCGCAGAGAAAGGTGACAAGCGCTTCTCTAACGAAGAGTGGCAAAAAGACATCTTTTTTAATTTCATCAAACAGTCTTATCTACTGTTTAGCAAAACCTATCTTGAGACAATCAACAGCATTGAAGGACTTGATGAGAAAAGCAAAGAGCGCATTAGTTTTTTTTCTAGACAAGCCATCAATGCACTGTCACCAAGCAATTACATTGCGACCAATCCAGAATTACTTAAGCTGACACTAGAACAAAACGGTGAGAACTTATTAGCGGGTTTGGAACAACTGAAAGAAGATGTTGAGTCGAGTGCGGATATTCTCAAGATTCGTATGACCAACAATAATGCGTTCCGATTAGGTGAGGATATTGCCAATACCCAAGGTGACATCGTGTTTCGCAACGAATTGTTTGAACTGATTCAGTACCGCCCGTTGACGGAAACGGTCAACGCGACACCGTTATTGATTGTTCCGCCTTTTATCAATAAATACTACATCCTCGATCTGCGAGAAAAGAACTCTATGGTTCGCTGGTTACTGGAACAGGGACACGCGGTATTTATGATCTCATGGCGTAACCCAGGGAAGTCTCAGCAGCATGTCGAGTTTGGCGACTATGTCACTGAAGGTGTCGTGAAAGCGGTCAGTGCCATTGAAGATATCACCGGTCAGGAACAGATTAACGCCGCAGGCTACTGTATTGGCGGGACGGTTCTGGCAAGCACGGTTGCCTACTACGCTGCGAAGCGAATGAAGAAACGCATTAAGAGCGCGTCCTTCTTCACTACCTTGCTCGATTTCTCGCAGCCTGGTGAAGTGGGGGCGTACATTAACGATACCATCATCAATGCAATCGAAGTGCAGAATAACGCCAAAGGTTACATGGACGGACGCTCGTTGAGTGTCACTTTCAGCCTGTTACGTGAAAACAGCCTGTACTGGAATTACTACGTAGATAATTATCTTAAAGGCAATAGCCCGGTAGATTTTGATCTGTTGTATTGGAACAGTGACAGCACGAACGTCGCGGCGGATACGCATAACTTTATGTTAAGAGAGCTATATCTCAACAATAAGTTGGTGGCGGATAAAGGCGTTAAAGTTGGCGGTGTATGGATCGACCTGAATAAAATCAAGATCCCAAGTTACTTCGTTTCAACTAAAGAAGACCATATCGCCTTGTGGCAGGGCACCTATCGTGGTGCGCTCAACGTTGGCGGAAACAAAACCTTTGTGCTTGGTGAATCGGGTCATATTGCTGGTATTGTTAACCATCCAGCCAAAGAGAAGTATGGGTACTGGACGAACGATTCTCTGGACGATAGTGCAGAGGAGTGGTTGTCAAATGCTTCCCATAGTGAGGGGTCATGGTGGACGCATTGGCACCAGTGGTTGTTGTCGTTCAATCCAGACGAACAGGTAGCGCCATTTACGGTAGGAAATGAACAGTTCCCTGCAATTGAAGCAGCGCCTGGACAATACGTCAAACAGACCTTACCGATCACGTCGGACAACTAGTCTGTTCAGTGCAAGATTAAAGCCTCTGGTTAACCACCAGAGGCTTTTTGTTTGTATTCTCTACATCAATCTGTTTTAGTGGGTTTAACTGGTTAGGAGAGGGAACGGAATGAAAACCATCGGTATTATTGGCGGAATGAGCTGGGAGTCGACAGTGACGTATTACAAACAGCTTAATCAAGGTATAAAAAGTGCGTTAGGCGGTTTGCACTCGGCAAAAGTGGTACTCAATAGTGTCGACTTTGCTGAAATTGAAGCGCTACAACGCTCAGGCGACTGGCAAGCCAATGCTGATATTCTCTGTCAGGCGGCGCAGTCTTTAGAACGAGCGGGCGCAGAATTTGTTCTTATCGCGACCAACACCATGCACAAAGTGGCGCAGCAGGTTGAAGAGGCGATCTCCATCCCGCTTCTCCATATTGCGGATGCGACTGGTGAGGCGTTAACAGAGCAGGGAATCACTAAAATTGGCCTATTAGGCACAGCATATACGATGGATCAGGGCTTCTATAAGCAACGTCTAACCGATAAATATGGTATTGAAGTTGTGGTTCCAAATGGCGTTCAGCGTCAACTCGTTCATACCGTGATATACGATGAACTCTGTCAAGGGCAGATCAGTCAACGTTCCAAGGATGACTTTCTCACCATTATTGACGACCTCTATGCCGATGGAGCACAAGGGGTGATCCTTGGTTGTACCGAGATTGGTTTACTGGTTGAACAGGCAGACACGCGAGTGCCTTTGTTCGATACCGTAATGATTCACGTTGAGGCTGCGGTAAAAGAGGCACTGCGATGAATCGTAACGTTTGGCTTTTATCGCTGTGCCAAGCGCTATTAATGACTGGCAATATCCTTTTGATTTCTGTTATTGGATTGGTAGGAAAAACACTGGCTCCCAATAGCAGTCTGATTACGTTACCTGTCGCAGTACAATTTCTAGGTTTGATGAGCGCGACGATTCCAGCTTCTTTGATCATGGGTAAGCTGGGGCGTAGAAAAGGGTTTAGCATTGGTAATATCATCGGTATTAGCGGAGCCAGCTTAGCGACATATGCTTTGTCTATAAAGGCTTTCTCTCTGTTTTGCGCAGGTACTTTCTTGTTGGGGATTGGGATCGGTTTTGGCACCCTGTACCGATTTGCAGCCATTGAAGTGTGTGATGAAAGTGCAAGGCATCGTGCGATATCGATCTCAATGGCTGGTGGCGTGTTGGCCGCCATACTGGGTCCAAACTTGGCCATCTACTCTCAGCAATGGTCCTCCGATGGGCTTTATGTTGGGGCATTTATGGCACTGATTGTCCTGAATATTTGTGCGCTTTGCTTATTGCAAACTATTCAGTTCCCTAAGCCACTGTCAGCGACGCAAGTCACCAAAGTCGACTCATTAGCGACGATCATCAGAGCGCCCAACTTTATGGTGTCTGTGTTCGCTGCAATGGTGGCATATGCGGTCATGAATATCCTGATGACGGCGACACCGCTCGCTATGATTGGTTGCGGCTTCGATTTTAATAAAGCGGCGGGCGTGATCGAATGGCACGTTCTGGGTATGTTCGTTCCTGCGTTCTTTACCGGCCGTCTGATAGAACGCTTTGGTGCCAGAAGAATGATATTGTCGGGCGGCTTACTGTTTATTCTATGTATTGCCATCAATATACATGGTCAGTCGATTTGGCACTTCAGCTTGGCTCTGGTTCTCTTAGGTGTCGGCTGGAACTTTATGTTTATTGCGGCAACCGGATTGTTTAGTCAATCTTACCAAAGTCACAATAAGTCTAAAGCTCAGGCATTTAACGAATTTTTTGTCTTTAGCTGTGTGACGATCACGGCCTTAATGTCAGGGTGGTTAGAGGCATCCGTAGGCTGGCGGACGATGAATGTCTACGTATTGCCATTTGTGTTAGCTGTGATTGTTGTGTTTGGCGTTAATACCTACAAAACAAGTAAGTTAGCGGCTTAACTAAGCGTTAAATGAGAAAGGCAGGGGGATACCTGCCTTGTTTATATAGTGAATTTTTGTCAGTTACTCAGAAGAAAAGGAGAATAGAAAAGTGATTCTGAGTATTAGAATTGTGATGAAATAAGTTCCACAAGTTCATTTTCGGTTTCCGGCATTTTTTCGAGTTCTATTGAACACGAAGCGCCGCCTTTGAGCATATATGCGGTTGTTGTGCAGTGGTCATGGTGAAACCATTTTCCATTAACGCAAACATCTGTGTAGCAGCGTGGGTCTTGTTTCAGTTCCATTGGCATCTTCCTTGTTACTTTCCTGTTAACGCAATGTCAAAATAACCTCAATTGATTGAATGAAAAATGATCTAAATCAATTTGGAATGAGAACTAGACAAAGGTTGTAGTGATTGGCAGTAGTTACCAATCTCTTTATTTTTCGGTAACTCGTGCATACGGTGGCGCAATTGGTCTAAAGGAATGTTTATCGTTTTTTTAGCTGTTAAAAAGTAATTGATCTCACAGCCAATATTTCAATGACTATAGTAATTGAATATCTGCTTGGCGTTATGTACTGTAAACTCAATTCCCATAAGTAAAAATAGTTACGGACATCAAAATGGCAACTCTAATCAGCTGGCTTGGTAGAACAGATCTTGATCAAATGAAGCTGGATAGTCCTGCTTCAATTGCAACCATTGCTTTGAAAGGTAAAACTCTAGACAGCATTATTATCCTTGCCAGCACATGGGAAGATGAATGGCATGACTATAAAAGTTGGCTAGAGAAAAAGCTTGCTTGTGCTGGTCGTTCTAAGACCTCAGTGACTATCCAACGAGTTCGATTGGCATCACCGATAGATTATTCAGCTATAACCAATGTGATGCAAAAGCATCTGAGTAAGATTTCTGCTGGCTCTGAACACATTTACTTGAATCTTACATCTGGAACGCCAGCAATGGCTGTAGTTTCAGTCTTGCTCGGTAAGAGCATCGCAAGATGTCAGTTACTTCAAACATCTCCCCAAGGTGAGTTAATTGAAGTGGATATACCTGTCGATTTCGCGACGGAATACACCAAATCCTCCACTAGCGCTATACAGTCCCTGACATCAGATACCCCTCAATTAAGCTCGGCTTTTGAAGCTATAACAGCAAAGTCAAAAATCATGCAGCTTCTAGTGAAAAAAGCTCACAGACTCGCTTTATCTGATTTACCTGCACTTGTACTTGGTGAAAGCGGGTCAGGCAAAGAAGTCATGGCAATAGCAATTCACAATGCAAGCTCTCGCTCTGATAAACCATTCAGAGCCGTTAACTGCGGTGCATTACCAGAGAACTTGGTCGACTCAATTCTCTTTGGTCACGTCAAAGGGGCGTTTACCGGAGCGGATAAAGATCATTCAGGGCTATTTGAGCAGGCAAATGGCGGCACCTTGTTCCTAGATGAAGTAGGCGAGCTGCCACTCAATGTCCAAGTTAAATTACTTAGAGCGTTGCAACAAAAAGAAATTACGAGAGTCGGTGACGTTAAATCTAAGGTTGTTGATGTTCGTATTATTGCCGCTACGCACCAAGACTTGTTTCAGATGACATCACAAGGAGCCTTTCGGGAAGACTTATTCTACCGACTCGCCGTCGGGGTTATTGAAATGCCACCACTTAGAACAAGAACTGAAGACATTCCAGAACTCATATCAACACTAATGAGCGATATCAATCAGCAAGCTGAAAAACACCCTTTGTTCGAAAGTAAGAAAATTTCCACCGATGCAATAAATTTTGCAAAATCTTACCCATGGCCCGGAAATATCAGGGAGCTTTGGAATACACTGAATCGAGCAGTGTTATGGTCTGAATCGAGCACTATTTCTGCCGAAGACCTTCAATCGTCAGTATTAAGTGCAGGCAGAAAACCATCTTCTCAGGGGGAGTTTTCTGTACCTGGGGATATACAGCAATACATTGATACTATTAAGAAAGATGCGGTTGAATTAGCTTTAGAGTATAGTCGCAATAATAAATCCAAAGCAGCTGAAGCACTAGGTCTAAAGAGTCATCAAACGTTAAGCGGCTGGATGACAAAATTAGGCATTGAAGAATAAGTAAACAGGCTAAAACAGGGTTGGCACACCCATTGCTCATCGAGGTCAGGAGTACAATAAGAGTGAAAACGTCAGTGAACTTTGAACATCTAAGAAAAGACTGGCCAGAGCTGGCTGAACTAGGCGCATTTGCCGAAGCTTATGCGGTGACTGATCCTCAAAGCTCGATGGTTAAGCTTCGTTGCTATGTGGAAAAAATCGTTGGTTATCTTTATCGAGAGCTACGTTTACCTGTTTTGCCGAATGCGTCGGTTCACGACAAGCTGACCAGTGCCTCGTTTACTGCCATCATCCATAAAGATATTCTCGATAAATTTCATGCTGTACGCAAAGGCGGAAACAAAGCCGCCCATGACGGATATGTCAATCAGCATGATGCGCTCTGGCTACTCAAAGAATCCTACCTTATTGGCTGCTGGCTTTTCATCGCCTATGGGGATGGCTCCCAAGAAGAATGCCCTCGCTATACTCAACCTGATAATGCTCCGTTAGAGGGGGAGTCTAAAGCGGATTTTAAGCGCAAAAACAAACAGCTACAGCAAAAGCTCGCCCAGAACAGTGAGCAGCTTATACAGGCGTTAAAAGAGCTTGACGAAGCGAAAGAAGCCCAGTTGTTGGCCCAGCAGACTGCCAGTAAGCTCAAGTTGGAAGTTGATCAAACCAAAGCTGATAAGCTAAAGCGCAACACCCTTAAGTTGAAAAATAGCTTCGACTTTAACGAAGCGGAAACTCGTAAACGTCTGATCGATTCTGAGCTAAGAAGTGAAGGCTGGGACGTTGCACTCGCAGAGGTGAGCACTGAACAAGTATCCAAAGAGTACGAAGTAGATGGTCAACCGACGCAATCAGGCAAAGGTCGTTGTGATTACGTACTTTGGGATGACAACGGCAAACCACTGGCGGTTATCGAAGCGAAGAAAACCCGAGTAGATGCGCGAGCAGGACAAGAGCAAGCTAAAATTTACGCCGATGCGTTAGAAAAACAAACGGGTCAGCGCCCAGTTATTTTTTATACCAATGGTTACGATATCTGGCTGTGGGATGACGCTCAGGGTTACGTGCCACGTAAACTGTTTGGTTACTACTCTAAAGACAGTCTGCAATACCTTATCCAGCAGCGTGCTTTGAAAAATGATCTCAACAGCACACCGATTGATACCGAAGTCGCAGGTCGACTCTATCAAATGGAGTCGATCACTCGTGTCTGTGAACGGTTTAGCGATAAGCACCGCAAAGCGCTGATTGTGCAAGCAACAGGTACGGGTAAAACGCGCGTTTCTATTGCGCTGACCAAGCGTTTACTTGATGCCGGTTGGGCAAAGCGAGTACTGTTTTTATGTGACCGTAAAGAGCTACGCAAGCAAGCGGCAAATGCATTTAACGAGTTCACCAAAGAGCCGTTATTCGTAAAAGGTAAAAGCAAAAAAGATCTCGCGAGCAAAGCGCGTATTGTGATCGCCACTTACCCTGGCATGATGCAAACCTTCGAAGAGTTCGATGTCGGTCACTTTGACCTCATTATTGCCGACGAGTCGCACCGCTCTATTTACAACAAATATGGCGAGCTATTTAAGTATTTTGATGCACTGCAAGTGGGCTTGACCGCAACGCCAGTTGAGATGATTTCCCGTTCGACCAGCCAGCTGTTTGGCTGTGACTACAAAATGCCAACGGCGAACTATCCGCTAGAACAGGCGATTGAAGAGGGTAATCTCGTCCCTTTCAAAGTCGTTTCTCATACCACCAAGTTCTTACGTGATGGCATTAAAGGTAATGAGCTCACTGATGAGCAGATAGCTGAACTTGAAGATCAAGGCATTGACCCGAATGAACTCGATTTCGATTCAAAGCTGATTGACAAAGCGATCTTCAATAAAGACACCAACCGCCAGATCATCCGTAATCTGATGGAACGTGGTCTTAAAGATGTCGACAATCAATTGCCAGGTAAATCGATCATTTTTGCTCGTAGCATCAAACACGCTGAACTTATCGCCGATCTGTTTGCTGAAATGTACCCTGACTTGGGCGGCAACTTCTGTCGAGTGATTCACTCGAAATACGAACGAGCGGATGAACTGATCGACAACTTCAAAAGTGCCGAAGGCAACAAAGACGAAATCACCATTGCGGTGTCTGTCGACATGCTCGATACCGGTATTGATGTACCGGAATGTATTAACCTTGTGTTTGCTAAACCGATTAAATCGAAAGTGAAGTTTTGGCAAATGGTCGGTCGTGGTACCCGTTTGTGTGAGAACTTGTTTGGCCCAGGCGAACATAAAAAACATTTCTTGATCTTCGATCACTGGAACAACTTTGAATACTTCAAAATGAACCCAGATGAAGACGATGGCGCTAAAGGTAAGTCTCTTGCGCAAAAGGTGTTTGAAGCGCGGCTAAACTTGGCTGATGAGGCACTCAAACGTGCAGAGATGGATATCTTCGACGCGGTGGTTCCACAGATTAAAGCTGATATCGATTCGCTTAACGATAAAACCATCGAAGTGCGAGAAAACTGGCAAACCAAAGCGCAGTTAAGTAATGAGAAAACCTTGCACCAAATGGCTCCGGATACCAAGGAGCTACTGCGCTCTACGATGGCTCCGCTAATGCAATGGAAGCCAATTACTGGTGAGAGTGAAGCGTTGCGACTCGATCTCCAGTTCTTAGAACTTGAGCTCGTCAAACTCAAACAACCTTCCAAGGTCGATATTGTTGCGATGCCGATTATGGACAAGGTCACCACACTTTCGATGCACCTTAACGAAGTGCGCAGTAAGGCCAGTACCATTAAGCAGGTGCAGCAGCCCAACTTCTGGAATGATGCTGACCACCATGAATTAGAGGCTTGTTTGAGCGAGCTTCGAACGGTAATCCATTTGCGTGATAAAGGTGCGACTCCGCCACCTAAGCCAACACCTGTATTAGACGTAAAAGAAGATGCCGCTGAATATCGTACAGAAGAGGTGAAAACCGATATTGTGACAGTGGACTACCAGATTTATAAACAAGAGGTCGAAAAAACGCTGACACCATTGTTTGAATCCAATGAAGTGCTGCAGAAAATACGCGCTGGACAATCGGTGACAGAAGCCGATTTAGAGATGCTTAACGCGCTTGTGCATACCCAAAACCCAAATGTCGATCTTTCGATTTTGAAAGAGTTCTTCCCGGAATCCACCGCAGGGCTCGATCAGATTTTGCGTACCATCGTTGGCATGGATGCCAAAGCGATTGAAAATGAGTTTACAGTCTTTGTGCAGCAAGTACATACACACCTTAATTCAAGACAACAACGCTTTATCGGCATGCTCAAAAATCACCTTTGTCGCTACGGTAGCGTTGATATTGAACAGTTGTACGACGCACCATTCAACCAGATCGATGATGCTGGTTTAGATGGCGTATTTCCAATCCCTGCTCAAGCGGATGTGGTGGAACAGTTTGTTCGCCGCTTTAGTGTCCATTTGGGTGAGAAACAAGCAAGTGTCGAGAAAGTGGTGAATTAACCTTTTGGCAATGGCTTCCAGCCAAGTACACTACAACCAATTGCTATAAAAGAATATAGAGAACAGATAATGATTACATCAGGCGCATTAAAGAGCCAAATTGACAAACTATGGGAAGAATTTTGGACGGGCGGGATCACCAACCCGTTAACCGTAGTTGAGCAAATTACTTATTTGATGTATGCCCGCATGCTAGACATGAACGAGCGTAACGACGAAAAACGTAGCGCACGAACGGGCAAGCCATTTAATCGCCGCTTTCCAATCAGTGAAGATAAAGAGAAGGATAAACAGCATATCCGTTGGGAAAACTTCCGTCACCTTGGCGCAGAAAAGTTATACCCACTGGTAAAAGACGAACTCTTTCCGTATTTCAAACAACTCACATCTGATGACACCCTGTTTGCTGAGTTTATGAAAGATGCGCAGCTAATGATCCAAAAACAGTCGCTATTGGTTAAAGCGGTTGAGTTGGTGAGTGAACTGCCACTAGAAAACAAAGATGTAAAAGGTGACTTATACGAGTACTTGCTGTCTAAATTGACTACCGCAGGTATCAATGGCCAGTTCCGTACGCCGCGCCACATTATTCGCGCGATGATTGAAATGCTTGATGTAGAAGAAACACACCGAGTGTGTGACCCTGCTTGTGGTACCGGTGGCTTCTTGTCTTCGACCTACGAATACCTGCTAGAGAAGTACTCATCGCCAGAAGGTACAGAGAAAGAGCAAGCGTTTGATGTAGACGGTAAACCAGTTCTAGATGTGCATGGTAACCCGGTGTTTAACACCCTGTACGCAGGTGACTTACTTTCTAATCGTTGGCACATTGATGAAGATATGTTCCACGGCTTTGACTTCGACTCTACCATGCTGCGCGTCGCTGCAATGAACTTGGTGATGCACGGCGTAAAACAGCCAGATATTCACTACCAAGACACCCTAAGCCAAAGCTTTATTGAGCGCTTCCCTGATGAAGCGAAAAACGGCTTTGATATCATCCTAGCCAACCCGCCATTTAAGGGCAGCTTAGATGAAGAAGACGTCGATCCTGCTTTGCTTAAAGTAGTCAAAACAAAAAAAACGGAGCTGTTGTTTGTTGCACTGATCCAACGCATGCTGAAAGTCGGCGGCCGCACAGCAACTATCGTCCCTGATGGTGTGTTATTTGGTAGCTCTAAAGCGCACCAAACCCTCCGTAAACACCTAGTGGAAGACAACCAGTTGGAAGCAGTGATCTCACTACCAAGTGGTGTGTTTAAGCCTTATGCGGGAGTTTCTACAGCGATTCTGATTTTCACCAAAGGTGGTAGCACCGATAACGTTTGGTTCTACGACGTGCAGGCCGATGGTAAGTCGCTCGATGATAAGCGTACCCCAATCAAAGACAATGACCTGCCAGATTTAGTTAAGCAGTATAAAGCCTACCAAGCGGCGGTAATGGCAGGCGAATCAACCGAGCAGTGGTCAGACAAAACTCAAAAAGCCTTCTTGGTAGCGAAAGACGACATCAAAGCGAATAAATACGACTTGTCACTCAACAAATATAAACAAGTGGTGTACGAGCAAGAAAGTTATGAAGAACCCAAAGTGATTTTAGGAAAGCTCAAAGTGCTTGAGAACGAGATTCTGGCTGACTTAAATGAGTTGGAGTCGATGTTATGATCAAACTTGGATGCAACACGTCATTACCATCAGGATGGCAATGGGCTGAAGCTGGCAAAGTGATTGATATTCGTGATGGTACGCATGATTCACCCAAACCGGTTGAGGACGGGATTCCGCTAGTTACGTCAAAAAACTTAAAAAATGGGAAGATTGATTTTTCGACATGTACAAATATTTCAGCGGAAGACCATGAGCAGATAAGTAAACGTTCGGCCGTTGATGATGGCGATATTCTATACGCCATGATTGGAACTATTGGTAATCCGGTAATTGTTCAAGGTGATAGAGACTTTTCTATTAAGAATGTCGCACTGTTTAAGTTTTCAAAATCCCAAGTATTCAATAGATATTTTTATCATTTGCTAGGTAGTTCTCTTGTAACTCAGCAGTTCGAAAAAAATGCTAGAGGGGGGACTCAAAAGTTCGTTTCATTGGGAAACATACGAGCTTTGCAAATCCCACTTCCACCACTAGAAGAACAAAAGCGTATCGCTGCCATTTTGGATAAAGCTGATGCCATTCGCCAGAAACGCAAACAAGCCATTGACCTTGCCGATGAGTTTTTACGCAGCGTGTTTTTGGATATGTTTGGTGATCCGGTAACGAATCCGAAGGGGTGGGAGGTTAGACCACTGGGAGAAGTTTTGAGAATTAGGCGCGGTGCTTCCCCTAGACCCATTAAAGACTATTTAGGTGGAAATGTACCTTGGATAAAGATTGGTGATGGTTCGAAAGGAGACCAAATTTACCTACACGAAACAAAGGAGTTTGTAACAGAGGCTGGGGCTCAGAAAAGTGTGTATCTTGATGAAGGGGCGTTAATATTTGCAAACTGTGGTGTAAGTCTTGGCTTTGCTCGCATTCTAAAGAAACCTGGTTGTATTCACGATGGCTGGTTAGCTTTTGATAACATTGATAATGATTTTAATAAGATATTCTTATTGAAGTGGCTTAATCAGCTAACAAAACATTTTAGGCGTATCGCTCCCGACGGCACGCAACCCAATCTAAATACAGCGATTATGAAGGAACAAGAGCTTATTTGTCCTCCTATTGAATTGCAGCTCAACTTTGAGTCTGTGGTGCATCGTACCGATACATTACTTGGTAAGCTCAAACAAAGTTATGAATATGATAATGAGTTTTTTAACTCTCTTTCCCAAAAAGCCTTTTCAGGCCAACTATAAATTTCAGAGGTATCTTCGGATGCCTCTTTTTTGATCAAAGGTTAGGTTTGTATGCAACTTCAACTCAGTGCCACCAATGCACTCAACAAATGGCTCAAAGCCGATTTTAAGCGTTTGCCAGTTGGAGAGGGTAAACAAGCAGGAGTTAATAAACTGAGCTCGGATGCCGTTACCATGAGCTGGCAGGTGCATCTGATTGAAAACCGCTACCGTTCGCTAGAGAAAACTTTAATCGTTTGTGAAGCCAACAGCCGCTTCACCTACTTTATTCAGCTTAATCGAATGATTTTCTCGCCCGACGAACTCGCTAATCGGTTAAAAATAGAGTGGCAATTTGCCTTTGTGGAAGCATTAGAAGCCAATTCCTTGGAAACAAGCGGCTTAATCAGCCGTTATGACATCGCTAAACTGCTATCAAAACTCAATGATATTGAGTTTACGCCACACTGGATAAAAAACACCGACCTGAGTATTAACGGCCATATAGCCGACGCTGCCCAATGGGTCACTCAAACCTTAGAGGATAGAAATCTCGATCGCTTAAGCCAGCCGCTGGCGTTTGAAATTTCTAGCTATATCAATTGTCAAACTAAAAGCATCAAGGTGAACAACAAGAAGCAGCGCTTCATCCCAGTTGAGCGACTAGTTGAATACGTTCAGCAGATCACGAAAGTAAATGCTCCTTTAACTGATATGAGCAATGTGCTTCCGTTTAGGCGTTAGCGATGTCTTTACAATTATCTCTAACCAACTTTCGTTATTTCAAACTAAGCCAAACGATTGACTAGTTTGCAACAAGTAAAAAAGGCACAACTAAAAAACGATTACCACAAAGCTAACGAGTTGCTAGAGAAAAGCAGCGTAAGCTTTCACCAGTGGGTGGTTGACGTTTTTCTACAAGCCAAGAACGTTTGGATATGGCTGACGCGCAGTGACCGTTTGCACGATCTCCGACAGTAGAGATAAGCTTGATAGCCCACGCTTCTTGCAGGTTTCGATGAGCGTATGGATCCGACTTCGGAATTTATCGCCAGCATCTGAGGTTGCAATATTAGATATTTTTGGTGGCAATGGAGTGTTGATGTCCTCCTATAAGATTTACACCACAGACTTTGAACTATTATCTAAAGCAATGAGGTCTTCAAATCCAATACTCGTTCGAAGGGTCGAGGGTATCTCTGCAAGAATGTACATGAGAGCTGGCTTGTCTTATCAAGAAAAATTGTTTTGGAAGTGTTTATACAATGAAACTCGCTAATATTACGTTTGTTTTTAATCTACTTTGGTCTTTCATTGCTAGTGCTAGTGCTAGTGCTAGTGCTAGTGCTAGTGAGGTGGAAGATTTGTATTACCAAAAAATAGGACAATGTGTTAATGATGAGCAGCGAAAAAAAGATTTAACAGCGCGTGATGTTACTCCTGAGGAGCTTAAATATATACCGATTGTGAGAGGCTTGAGAGTGGAGCGTTGCTCAAAAATAGAAGAATCCAATTACGTACAAAGCCTCGGTGGTTCAAAGATTCCTGAAACCATTTCTACTTATAACAATCGAGATTTGTCTACATTAACGAAAGGGGAACTAGAAACTATCAGAAATATTGATGAACGGCTCGAGAGTTATAATCTTGAGGTTGATCTATTATCAATATACGACAAGTTGAAAGTAGAGTAGTAAAAGTACGATAACGATAAACATGATCATTGAAGTTGCTTTTATTAACTTAGGATTATGGTCAGTAAAGTCAGAGTAGATGTAGGCTAAAATTAGTAATGATGGGAGGCCTATGAACAAGGGCCCTATCTTTGAGTGCTTAGGGAGACTAACTAGAGTTATCAAGCTTATGGCATACAAAGCATATACAGTTAAGGCTATCCATTCGTCGGCTGATAGCTTTTTCCAAAAGATAAGAAGCACAATTAGTGGTGCTACTAATAATTCCATTTTAAAGCCCTTGAACTGGAATGTTTTTACTCTTTCGATATTACATATCATAGCGATTTAATGTAACAGTTTTCGACTCTTTTTGGATGTAGGTTAACTTCTGGATGAACGACAGTTAGATGAAGGTTGTGGCATTCTTATTTATAAAAAAGGAGCACATTAAGTGCTCCAAAGGAAAGGGCAGGGTTACATATATTCAGTGAGTCGGTCTTCGAACACTCGAGAGTGTCCTGAATTCTGTGTAACTGTCTAAACTTAAGCCTTAAAGGCTAAGGATGGACAATATGGATAAGAAAGC
>NZ_JBNJOH010000055.1:0-24961 GCF_050113735.1 Vibrio sp. TRT 2004
AGTGGACGTTGATTTGTCCGAGTTGGATCTCAACGAAGCCCCTGAGTTTGATCAACCTGAAGGTGGTTATTCGTTCACCTACAACGAAAATTCCTCTGACGCCTATGTGATAGGTACCGTGACCGCCACCGATGAAGATGAGGGTGATGTGGTGAGCTACAGCATCAGTTCGAATGTTCAGCTTGCAGGCCAAGACTTGTTTGAAATCGACAGTGCTACCGGCGAAATCTCCCTCACCGCAGCAGGGGTGGCCGCGTTTACCAATAACTTTGAATTACTTTCTAACGAGCACTCTATTACGGTGGTGGCGTCAGATGGTGAACTCACTACGGAAGTCGTGGTTGACCTAACGGAGCTTAACGTTAACGAACTACCAGTTACCGAAGACTTTAACGTTGATGCGGGTGAAGCGATCATTGTGCCGATTATATTCGACTCTGATGACGAACTACTCGACCACATTTCAGATGAAGATGATGACTTTAATGGTGTTGAGCTCAACGTGATGATCACCTCTTTGCCACAATACGGCACCTTGCTCTATACCGATGACTTTGGTGAAACCAGAGTGATTACTGAAGCAGATCTTCACGTATTAGGTAATGATATTGACCCTGCTAAGTTATTTGATCCTAGCAACTTTACTTTTGTCCCAGGACCGGGCGAGCCATTTGAAATGGGGTATAGCGGCGACCCAGAGAATATTGTTCTTGACGAAGATGGCTTCTATAACTGGGGTGAGTGGGTCAGTGATACCGAACGTCTAATCACTTTAGAGAATGGCAATACCATTGGCATATCGATTGTCGACAACAACGATAAACCGCTCAAACAATACACCGGCGGCCCTGCCCATGTTGGTTGGGGTATCGGTGATACCGATGGTAGTGGTATGAATAAAGAGGAAAAATTAATCGTTGATCTTAGCAACAACCCTCTCGGTGTGGTGACCTTTGGCTTAGATGGTATGGGGGGCTCATTTGTCGCCAACAGTAATGTCTATGTCGAGGTTACATATACGTTTGCCGATGGTACGACTCATGTAGAGCAATACCATAAAGATGAGGGTGACGTGGGTAACGAGCAAATTCTTTACGAATTTAGTTACTCCTCTCCAGATAACCCAATTGTTCAGATGGAACTAAGTTCGACAGGGGGCAACTGGGAGTTACGTTACTTGTCAGGTACACAAGATATCACTGAAGACATCACTTTTGACTATGTGGCTGTCGATTCAGATTTAGCAGTGAGTAACGAATCAACCGTGACCATTGATGTATCGCAATCTCTAGAGTATGAAGTGCTTTCCGCAGCTCAAGGAGATGAAATGAATGCCGATTTGGGTAATCAAATGATGCTCGGTGATAGCGAGGACAACGTGTTCACTTGGCTCGATGGTACCTTAGATAACGGAACCGATGTTGTTGACAACTTTGAGCTCGGTAGTGATTTGATCGATTTACGCGGTATTTTGGAACAAGATGACAGCGTACTGCTGGGTGATCTTATCGATTCCATCAGCACTGAAATAGACGGTGATGACATTGTTATGACCGTGTCAGATGAGGGACGAGAGCAAACCATAGTGTTAGAGGGAATGACCACAGCCTTTGAAGAGGCAGGTTTCATCGAGAACAATGCGATCACCAATGAGTTGGAATTATTGGCTCAAGTATTGAAAACAGATGCAGCATAATTAACCAATAAAATGGCCAGCCAAACGGTTGGCCTTTTTGATAATTGGGTCATTATTTCAAAAGTGCAGGTCAAAAAATATTGCCAGATGAATTCGAATTATGTTAATTTTCGCGGCAATCTCGGAGATGAGTCGTAATTCGATATTCTGGGGGATACGCGTGATGGCATTCGGGCTGAGTGAACATCACGTAGGGTAGGTATCGACAAACCCTTTTGTCGATAGACGGGATACTTATGTCGCTGAAGACATGTGAATGGGAAACCCAACATTGAATCCACTAAACAAAACTACACTAATCAGCTTAGTTCTACCACAATGCCCTGTTTTACAAGACAGTTGCATTACTGAACCTTGATCTAAATTTTCTTCTATGTAGTCCATCGTAATGATGGAGCGAATTGTCGTACGCGTTATTTATTTCGATCGCGGAACGGCTTGCTTTACCCTCAATTCAGACATTGTTCTGCTGAGGGATAATTACATTTCAAGGGATTAGATCATGAGCACAGCCTTTGAAGTCGATAACGCAGTGATGAACACCGATATCGCAACCCCTTTTTCTACACAAATTCCAGTATTGGATGGCATCTACGATTTGACGCCAGACCAAGTACTGATTGATCAAGAGCAGCACGAATCTGCCGTACGCTCTTACCCTCGTCGTCTACCTATCGCAATCAAGCAAGCCCACGGTGTGCTTGTTGAAGATACCCGCGGACAGCTATTTCTAGACTGTTTGGCTGGTGCTGGTACGTTGGCATTGGGCTATAACCATCCAGAGATCAACCAAGCACTTAAGGATGAACTCGACAGCGGTTTGCCATATCAGACTCTTGATATTGCAACGGAAGCCAAAACAAAATTCATTAAGAGTGTTAAGCACTTTCTTCCTCAGCAATTAGGCGACAACTGTGTTATTCAGTTTTGTGGTCCTTCAGGCGCTGACGCCGTTGAAGCTGCGATCAAATTAGCTAAGCAGACTACTGGTCGTAATACCATGTTCGCTTTCCGAGGTGCATACCATGGTATGACTAACGGAACCATGGGCATGATGGGTAACTTGGGTACCAAGGCTCGTCGTACCGGTTTGATGTCTGATGTTCACTTTATGCCTTTCCCTTACAGCCTACGCTGTCCCTTTGGATTGGGTGGTGATGAAGGCGCTAAAGCAAGTATCCGGTATATCGAACGTCTGCTAAACGATGATGAAGCGGGCATTATGAAGCCAGCCGCCATCATTGTAGAACCAGTGCAGGGTGAGGGTGGGGTCATTCCTGCGCCTGCTTTTTGGTTACGTGAGTTACGTCGTATCTGTGATGAACACGGTATCCTACTAATTTTTGACGAAATTCAGTGTGGTGTTGGTAAAACTGGCTACAACTTCGCGTTTGAAGAAGCGGGTATCATTCCTGATGTACTGTGTTTATCAAAGGCGATTGGTGGCGGTATGCCTATGTCGTTGCTGGTTATTAACAAGCAGCACGACACATGGAAACCAGGTGAACACACAGGGACTTTCCGCGGTAACCAACTTGCGATGGTATCGGGTGCCAAAGCACTAGAAATTATCCAACGTGATAACTTAGTTGAGCATGCCAACATCGCAGGTCAATATCTGCGTCTTGGTCTTGAAGGCATTCAAAAGCGAGTAGATTGTATCGCAGAAGTGCGTGGCAAAGGCTTGATGCTAGGTGTTGAGATCCGTAAGCCAGGCAGTGAACTGAATAAATTCGGTGAGCCGGTATCTGATGGTCAACTGACACTGAAGATTCAGCGTGCAGCGCTAGAGCGTGGTCTGATGGTAGAAAAAGGTGGGCGTGACGGTTCGGTTATCCGTTTCCTTCCTCCTCTGATTATCTCTTTCGAGCAAATCGATTTTGCGTTACGTGTGATTGAAGAAGCGATTCTTGTTGCTGGCGGCAACCCAGTGTCCCCTGAGCAGGCGAATGAGAGCTGGAAACAGCACTTTATCCAAACTGGTGAAGCAGGCGGTCGTGAGTTTGCCAAAATGATGAACCACGCGACTTCAGCGATGAAAGCCGTGTTTGAACAAGTTGACGCGCCATACTCTGGTCTAGAACCAAAGCTATTGGAGCAAGCGATCAACGCTGTTGACCTAGATAACAGAAACGCGCCACTTGCAGACATTATTGGTGAAACGGCGGAATTAGTCGCGAAAAACTCAATCATTGTTCAGCATCCAGACTGTATTGCTCATCTACATACGCCACCATTGATGCCATCGGTAATCGCGGAAGCGATGATCGCGGCGCTAAACCAATCAATGGATTCTTGGGATCAATCGTCAGCAGCCACTTATGTTGAGCAAAAAGTCGTAGACTGGATGTGCAGCAAGTATGACCTAGGTTCAAAAGCAGACGGTGTATTCACTAGTGGTGGTACGCAAAGTAACTTAATGGGTTTGTTGCTAGCGCGTGACTGGGTAGCGGATAGACTGAACTCTCACTCAGTGCAAAAGCAAGGCTTACCTGATTACGCCTCAAAGCTTCGCATTCTGTGTTCGAAAAAGTCTCACTTCACAGTACAGAAGTCCGCATCTCTGCTTGGGCTCGGTGAAGGCGCGGTATGCTGCGTTGATGCCAATCCAAATGGCACGATGAAAGTGGCAGCGTTACAGGCAGAAGTTGAGGCTCTGCTGGGTCAAGGCCTGATTCCTTTCGCGGTCGTGGGTACAGCGGGGACAACCGATCATGGCGCCATTGATGACCTAGCGGCAATTGCCGATCTCGCACAGCAAAACCAGATGTGGTTCCACGTTGACAGTGCTTATGGTGGTGCGCTGATCTTAAGCAGCCACAAAGACCGTCTAGCGGGTATTGAGCGTGCAGATTCTGTTAGCGTTGATTTCCACAAGTTGTTCTATCAAACAATCAGTTGTGGTGCGATTCTCCTTAAAGACAAAGCTAACTTCCGATTCCTGCTTCACCATGCTGATTATCTGAATCGCGAACATGATGAGCTACCGAATCTGGTCGATAAGTCAATCGCGACGACCAAGCGTTTTGATGCGTTAAAAGTGTTCATGACAATGCAGAGTGTCGGTCCAGATACCCTGGGAGAAATGTACGATCACGTTATTGAACAAACTCAGCGTGTTGCTGAACTTGTTGACGTACATGAAGGGTTTGAGTTACTGGCTCAGCCTTCTCTTTCTACGGTGCTGTTCCGTGCGGTGAATCCAAACGCCACTGATCTCGATGAGCTGAATAAAGTCGTAAGACTAGAGGCTTTAGTCCGCGGAATAGCGGTGCTAGGTGAGACTATGGTTGATGGTAAATCGGCACTGAAGTTTACAATTTTAAATCCATGTTTAAAGATTTCTGACTTCGAATCTTTACTGAACAAAATCAATACACTGGCGATTGAGCTAGCAAAATAAAGGTAACAAATACTATGGCTATTCTACAAATTGGTGCAGGTGGTGTCGGATGGGTTGTTGCTCACAAAGCGGCACAAAATAACGATGTTCTAGGTGATATTACCATCGCTTCGCGCACAGTCGGTAAATGTGAAAAAATCATTGAGTCTATTCAAAAGAAGAACAACCTCAAAGATCCTTCTAAAAAGCTAGAATCTCGCGCAGTGAACGCAGATGACGTGGATGCGTTGGTTGCACTGATCAACGACGTTAAACCTGATCTTGTTATCAACGCTGGTCCTCCGTGGGTCAACATCAAGATTATGGAAGCATGTTACCAAACTAAAGTTAGCTACCTAGATACCTCAGTTGCTGTAGACTTGTGCTCAGAAGGTCAGCAAGTTCCTCAAGCGTACGACTGGCAATGGGGTTACCGTGAGAAGTTCGAACAAGCGGGTATCACAGGTATTCTTGGCGCAGGTTTCGATCCAGGTGTGGTATCAGTATTTGCAGCGTATGCGGTTAAGCATCTGTTCGATGAAATCGACACGATTGATGTGATGGACGTAAACGCAGGTGACCATGGTAAGAAGTTTGCGACAAACTTTGACCCAGAAACAAACATGCTTGAAATCCAAGGCGACTCATTCTACTGGGAAAACGAAGAGTGGAAGCAAGTACCGTGTCACTCACGTATGCTTGAATTTGACTTCCCACTTGTAGGTAAGCATAAAGTTTACTCAATGGCGCACGACGAAGTTCGTTCAATGCAAGAGTTCATTCCTGCAAAACGTATTGAGTTCTGGATGGGCTTTGGTGACAGATACCTAAACTACTTCAACTGTATGCGTGATATTGGTCTACTGAGTCCAGAGCCATTAACACTGCATGACGGAACTGTTGTACAGCCTCTTCATGTTCTAAAAGCACTACTGCCAGACCCTACTTCCCTTGCACCGGGTTACACAGGTAAAACCTGTATCGGTACTTGGGTTCAGGGTAAGAAAGACGGCAAAGAGCGCAGTGTCTTCATCTACAACAATGCGGACCATGAAGTTGCATATGAAGATGTAGAACACCAAGCGATTTCTTACACAACGGGTGTTCCTGCAATCACTGCTGCGCTTCAATTCTTCCGCGGTAAGTGGGCGGACAAAGGCGTGTTCAACATGGAACAGCTTGACCCAGATCCGTTCCTAGAAACAATGCCAGAAATCGGCCTAGATTGGCATGTTCAGGAGCTGGAAGTTGGTCAGCCTGTTATCCATAAGCTGAAGTAATCGGCCTGAACGACTGACAGATAAAATTTAAGCCGATGCTTTGCATCGGCTTTATTCGATTTTAGAGTGAACCTACTCAAGGTATTAGAATGCAACATAACGAACTTAAAACCCCTTACTTTATGATCAATGAAGATAAGTTGGTTGAAAACCTCGAGAAAGCGAAACAGCTTAAAGAGATTTCAGGTGTTAAGCTGGTGCTGGCGCTGAAATGTTTCTCAACTTGGGGGGTGTTTGACATCATTAAGCCGTATCTTGATGGTACAACAAGCTCTGGCCCATTTGAGGTTAAGCTTGGCTACGAAACATTTGGTGGCGAAACACACGCTTATAGCGTCGGATACAGTGAAGAAGACGTACGTGAAGTTGCGGATATCTGTGACAAGATGATCTTCAACTCTCAAAGCCAGTTGGCAGCCTACCGTCACATTGTTGAGGGCAAAGCATCACTAGGATTACGTTTGAATCCAGGTGTGAGCTATGCAGGACAAGACCTTGCTAACCCTGCGCGTCAGTTTTCGCGCTTAGGTGTTCAAGCCGATCACATTGAACCGCAAATTTTTGACGAAATTGATGGCGTGATGTTCCACATGAACTGTGAGAACAAAGATGTGGACGCATTTATCGGCTTGCTTGATGCTATCTCAAAGCAGTTTGGCGAATACCTCGACAAACTTGATTGGGTAAGCATGGGTGGTGGTGTGTTCTTCACTTGGCCTGGCTACGATATCGAAAAACTAGGTTTGGCGCTAAAGGCGTTTGCGCAAAAACACGGCGTTCAAATGTATCTAGAGCCGGGTGAAGCAATCATCACTAAAACCACTGATCTTGTTGTGACTGTGGTTGATATTGTTGAGAACGTAAAGAAAACGGCTATTGTTGATTCGGCGACAGAAGCACACCGTTTGGATACGCTTATTTACAATGAGCCAGCATCGATTCTTGAAGCATCAGAGAACGGTGAGCACGAGTACGTAATTGGTTCTTGTTCTTGTCTGGCTGGCGACCAATTCTGTGTTGCTAACTTCGAACAACCACTAAAGATTGGTCAGCGTCTGCACATTTTGGACAGTGCAGGTTATACCATGGTTAAACTCAACTGGTTTAACGGGCTTCGTATGCCTTCGGTTTACTGTGAACGCTCTAATGGTTCGATCGAAAAGCTGAACGAGTTCGACTACTCAGACTTTAAACGTTCATTGTCTCAATGGTCAGTGAAATAAGATTGACTGACTTCGACTAGCAACGAAAAAGAGAGCGACATTGGCGCTCTCTTTTTTTAACAAACTGCCTTAGCTTTCAACTAAGACGCGAGTATCTTCACTGAGAGACTCCAGTTCATTAGCGACATCTTTGATGTCGAGCTCTTTTGGTAATCTTATTGCCATATTTGCGGTAAATAGACTTGAACTGACACCGCCACCACCAGCGATAAATACGCGCTGACAATCCATATCTAGAATATTAATACCTTGACCATCAAGTACATGAGTGATCTCATTGACAATACCCGCTCGATCGTTGGAATCGAGTCTTAATTGGTAGATGGTATCAACGTGATGATTGGCCTGATCGGATTCCGTGATTTGTACCAGTAAATCTGGGTGACCATTGAAAGCATCTTTGACCACCTCGGCATTCTCAGTAGGCAGCTCAACTTTTATTACCGCAGCAACCTGATCCTCAATAAAATTAACTTTGCTGATTAACCACTTACCACCATTCTCATGGGTGATTGCGGCTAACTGCTTAATTGTCGCAGGTGTTGCTTTACCGACGAAATTAACGATAAATGTGCTTTGCATAGTGGGCCTCCTAGCGTTGATACAGGCAAGATTCATCGGTCCAAACCTATAGGAGGATGACTGCCTAAATTCAGTTTAGGATTGTGGCAAATGTTAGGTTTGACTTGGGTCAACTTTTAAACCTAATCTATTGTTGGCATTACCAATATCACGTAGCGAGCACAAAAAAAGCGACGTAGAGACGTCGCTTTTTCATAGGATTGAGATGTATTTAGAAGGTGATTTTCATTTCTACGCCGTAGAAAACATCATCGTAGCTCGCACCCGCATCCATGGCGAACTTAGCTGCATCTTGGTTACCAAACCAAGGTTTGCTGCTGTACTGGAACTCAGCGCTGCCGCCCCATGTGTCACTGACCCAGCCATGAATATGGCCAACAGGGTTGAGGAAGAATAGGGTAATGCCACCCATGGTTTCAGAACCCATGACTTCGCCACCAGAAGCTACGATATCTTGTTCTGCTTCGAACATCATTTCACCGACAACCGCACCAAAGAACGGAGTAATGAAGATATCTTGCCATGACGGGATCTCTGCGAAGGCCTCGACGCCGTATTCCCAGAAGAATGTCGACATAGTGGCAGAGTAAAGGAACGACTCAAATTCATTGAATCCAGCATGGCGAGCTGCGGTGTAGTAAACACCACCAAAATATGGGTGCATGATGTAGTTGAGGAAATGTTCATCACGGTCCCAAACTGGGCCATCAGTGACGTTATCTTTCCATTTTTTACCAAGGCCACTTAAGTCACGATCTTCTTCATCCCACTTTGTGATAGATTCTGGAAGTAGTGTCATCAAGCCGACAGTTGCAACGCTCAAACCTAAGATGGTGTAAGTCTGACCCATAAGGTAGTCCCAATCTTTTTCGCTTGAAGGCGTGAGATACTTTGGCAGCCCCTGATCTTCAAGTTTGAGATCATTTTCGGTCAAACTTAACCAATAAGGATCTTTAGATTGATATTGATAGGAGTGATTGTAGAACGTGTCGGTCTCAGCTTGATCTACTGTATACGAAAACTCAATGTGTTGATTTGATTCATAAACATTAGCGTTGGCGCAAGCAGACGCTGACAACATTAAAGCAGCAATGCTTTTTTTGAACACAGAAAACTCCATCGTTATTATTTTAATGATCAGGTTCACAATTATCTTATAAACTTAGCGGAATAGAAACCCGTAATTGTCCTAAATAAGTAATTGGTTCGATTTTAGGACTATGAGAATAGTATTTATAAGTTAAACTCACGAACGTGAGAGGTTTCCCACAAAGGATAAATGATGTTAAAAATCGCAATGCTAAGCACTGGGGAAGAAGTTCTTCACGGAGAGATTGTTGATTCCAATGCTGCGTGGTTGTCACGTCGATTTTTCGAAAATGGTTACAGTCTGACCAAGCGTTCAACGGTTGGCGATGAAATGTCTGCGCTAGTGGAAGAGCTTATGATGCTCAGTTTCAATAGCGACATTGTCATTGTAAACGGTGGTTTGGGGCCAACTAGCGATGATTTAAGTGCTCAGGCAGCCGCAGAAGCCGCCGAAACAGAGTTGGTGCTGTATCCTGAATGGTTGGAAAAACTAGAGCGTTTTTTTGCTGCTCGTGGTGTCACTATGCCAGAAAGCAATCGCAAACAAGCCATGTTGCCAAAAGATTCCGTTCTACTCGATAACCCGATTGGAACGGCTTGCGGGTTCAAAGTTACTTTCAATAACTGTGATTTTTATTTCACTCCTGGGGTACCGAGTGAATTCAAGTTAATGGTCGAACAACAGATCCTACCGGATATGAAGCAAGTTCATCCCGATATTGCGGGTCTCGAGTGCAGTAAACTCTACACATTTGGCACCTCAGAGTCTGCGCTGTCCGATAAACTTGATAAAGTTCAGTTGCCTCAAGGGTACACGCTTGGCTATCGTTCATACCTTCCATACATCGAAGTGAAACTGTTTGGTCCAAAGAACGATTTGGATAATCGCGTCAAGCTGCTACAAATCATTTTCAACTTGATTGAAAGTAATGTCGTGAGTGTCGATGAGTCGATGCCAGAACATCTTGCTTTCCTCATTCAAGAGAAACAGTACTCGATATCGACCGCTGAGCAGTCAACCTTTGGTGCGTTGTCTCAATGTTTGCACTCAGACTCCGAAGCAGCCCAATACTGTGGTCATGGTTGGGTGTTAGGTGAGCGTGTTGCTGTTGGAGATTCGAATGATGATCCATTGGCGGCGGCCTTTGCCCTTGCAGGGGCGACCAAAGATAAATGTGCAACGGATCTGGCGATTGTGACAGGTAAGGTATCCGACAAAACCTTTTCCGTGGCGATTGCGGCACCGGAGGGGGAGTGGGGGCAAACCTTGACCTTGAATCGTAATTACAGTCGCGATGAGCAAGTTCTCGTTATCACCACAGTGGCGGCTGATATGTTACGTCGTTACCTAAGCGCTAAGCCGATGTTCGTTTCCTACAGTTCTCTAACTAGAGAAAAGGAAATGTTCGTTCCACGAAGCGTCCTCAAAGCATAGTTATTCAGCTAGAAGAGCGAGCCAGTTTTGTCAAACTGGCTCAGACTGCTGTTCTGTAATAAGTGAATGAATATGTTTCTTATTACTCGTGTCGTCTCATATTATTTTCTTATGCAAAAATCATATAATGCTTAACGCGATGATTTTCAATAGAACAGAAACTTGTCTTACTTTTGCAACGTGCATTCTTCACAATAACCTTTAAACTGACTATTCGATTTGCAAACTGTTCAAGGAGGTTCGCATGTTTGGTCAATCAAAAATCATTGTGTGGTATCAGGTTGCAAGCCAAAAAGTCCTTTTGGGTGAGGCGGTTAGGGATGGTCGTCAAGATATGATCTCATTATGGCTGCAAGCTCCAAAAGAGAAGCGAGGCGAAGATAGCCTTGGCTATCACCTATCGTTGTTCGATGACGATGGCAGGGAGATTGCAGACAAGTCTGTCTCTATGGTGACAGCCGATCAGTTTTTGTCGCGAGCTTAAATCTCAGGTACAACCACAAAATTAGTTTAGTTTTCACTTCAATATTTTGGTGAATAGTTATTCACATTGGCGTTGTCATTCAAAAGGTCTAGAGAATAGAATTTTGGCTTCTGATCAGTGAGTGGTAGGGTTTTGTGACTGACACAGCGAGTTAGAGATGTAATGGAATATGTTTTTCTAAACGCTGTGATCAGACCTTATTCCTACGACTAAATCCAGAAAATTTACGACTAATGGATGAGACGAGTCTTCTTGTAACAAAAGGTTAATCCGTTAAGCTGAAGAACACAAAATAAAATGGCCGACATCATAATGATATCGGCCGTTTGTGGTTAGAACAGTGCAAGTTGTTATGCACGCTTCTCTTTTAGTACGTAGTTGACACCCTCAATCTCGATGTCTGACTTCGCTTTACAGATGCACGGCAAAATCTCTTTCTCTTGCGTGTAAGCCATTGCAAAACCAACGTATTCCACTTCTCCAGAAACCAGGGTGCAGCGGCAAGCGCCACAATGACCATCTCGACAGTTATATTCTGGCTCTAACCCAGCGTTCTCCATCGTTTCCAAAATGGTATTTGATGGGTGAGACTGGATAGCAGTGAGGCCGTTAATTTTGATATTGGGCATTACAGTTCAAAGTCCTTGAAGTCGTCCGCGCGAACATCACTGTCGATCTGACCGACAAGGTAAGATGAGATTTCTGCTTCTTGCGGCGCAACCTGCACGTTGTCTGAAGATAACCATGCATTGATCCAAGGAATCGGGTTAGATGTCGCTTCAGGGTAAGCTGCATCAAGACCGACTGCCTGCATACGGATGTTGGTGATGTATTCAACGTATTGGCAAAGAATGTCTTTGTTCAGACCGATCATCGAGCCATCTTTGAATAGGTATTCCGCCCACTCTTTCTCTTGCTCTGCTGCTGCTTTGAACAGATCGAAACACTCTTGCTTACACTCTTCAGCGATTTGCATGAATGAGAAGTCATCCTGACCGTTGCGCAGTAGGTTGATCATATGCTGCGTACCGGTTAAGTGAAGTGCTTCATCACGAGCAATTAGCTTGATGATTTTAGCGTTACCTTCCATAAGCTCACGTTCAGCAAATGCGAATGAACAAGCAAAACTTACGTAGAAACGAATGGCTTCTAATGCATTAACCGACATTAGACACAGATATAGTTTCTTCTTCAGGTCATGCAGTTTAATGGTGATCTCTTCACCGTTAACCTGATGAGTACCTTCGCCATAGCGGTGGTAGTCATTGGTCATCTTAATCAGATCATCGTAGTAGTGAGAAATGTCTTCAGCACGTTTTAGGATATGCTCGTTCTCTACGATATCGTCAAACACCAAACCAGGATCGTTCACGATGTTACGAATGATGTGCGTGTATGAGCGAGAGTGAATCGTTTCAGAGAAAGACCAAGTCTCGATCCACGTTTCTACTTCTGGTAGTGAAACAAGAGGAAGTAGTGCAACGTTTGGGCTACGACCTTGAATAGAATCAAGCAAGGTTTGGTATTTTAGGTTAGAGATGAAAATGTGTTTTTCATGCTCTGGTAGCTTGTTGTAATCGATACGGTCGCTAGATACGTCAACTTCTTCTGGACGCCAGAAAAATGAAAGCTGCTTTTCAATCAGCTTTTCGAAAATCTCAAATTTCTGTTGGTCGTAGCGCGCTACGTTTACTGACTGACCTAAGAACATTGGTTCTTTTAGCTGGTCATTTTTGTTTCGGTTAAAAGTACTGTAAGCCATGATGCCTCAATTCCTTTTATGCCCCTCGTTACAAGAGGGGCGAATAATTTGTTATGCCTTAGCCACTGAAAGTGGGCCAGGGATTAAATCTTACAACCGCCGCCTGCGCAATCGTCATCTTGTGGTTGTACAGCGTCCTTCTGGTCGTCGCTCGCACCATCACGTGTGTTATGGTAGTAAAGCGTCTTAACACCGAACTTATACGCAGTAAGAAGATCTTGCAGCAGTTTCTTCATTGGTACTTTACCGCTTTCGAAACGCGTTGGGTCGTAGTTAGTGTTTGCAGAGATAGCTTGGTCAACAAACTTCTGCATGATACCAACTAGGTGCAAGTAACCTTCGTTCGAACCAATGTTCCACAGTAGCTCGTAGTTGTTTTTGTACTCAGTGAACTCGGGAACAACTTGCTTCAAGATACCATCTTTAGACGCTTTTACTGATACGTAGCCACGTGGCGGCTCAATGCCGTTAGTCGCGTTAGAAATCTGAGAAGAGGTCTCAGAAGGCATCAACGCAGTTAAGGTAGAGTTACGCAGACCATGTGTCATGATCTCTTGGCGTAGGCCATCCCAGTCATAGTGCAGCGGCTCATCACAGATCTTATCCACGTCTTTCTTGTAAGTGTCGATAGGAAGTAGACCTTTCGCGTAGTTTGTCTCTTCGAATAGAGGACACTTACCTTGCTCTTTTGCTAGTGCTACTGATGCTTTCAACAAGTAGTATTGAATCGCTTCAAATGTACGGTGAGTTAGGCCGTTTGCGCTGCCATCAGAGTATTTCACGCCATTCTTAGCAAGGTAGTATGCGTAGTTGATAACGCCCACACCTAGAGTACGACGGTTCATAGTAGATTTGTACGCCGCTGGAAGAGGGTAGTCTTGGTAATCAAGCAGTGCGTCAAGAGCGCGAACTACAAGATCTGACAGCTCTTCAAAATCGTCGAGCGACTTAATTGAACCCAAGTTAAATGCAGACAGAGTACACAGTGCGATTTCGCCAGAGTCATCTTCAACGTTGGTTAACGGTTTGGTCGGCAGTGCAATCTCAAGACACAGGTTAGACTGACGGACTGGTGCAACTTCAGCGTCAAATGGGCTGTGAGTATTACAGTGGTCAACGTTCTGAATGTAGATACGACCTGTAGAGGCACGCTCTTGCATCAAGATAGAGAACATCTCAATTGCTTTAACGGTCTCTTTTTTGATTGACGGATCATTTTCATATTGAACGTATAGGCGCTCGAACTCATCTTGGTTCTGGAAGAACGCGTCGTAAAGTCCAGGAACGTCAGAAGGCGAGAATAGCGTGATGTTGCCACCCTCAACCAGACGTTGGTACATCAAACGGTTCAACTGAACGCCGTAGTCCATATGACGAACACGGTTTTCTTCTACACCACGGTTATTTTTCAGGACCATAAGTGCTTGAGATTCACCGTGCCATAGTGGGTAAAATACGGTCGCTGCACCGCCACGAACGCCGCCCTGAGAACAACATTTCACCGCAGTTTGAAAATACTTGTAGAACGGGATACAACCAGTGTGGAATGCTTCGCCACCACGGATCTCTGAACCTAGAGCGCGGATACGACCTGCGTTGATACCGATACCAGCACGTTGTGATACGTAACGAACGATAGAGCTTGCTGTCGCATTGATAGAATCTAAGCTATCACCACACTCGATCAGTACACATGAACTGAACTGACGAGTAGGAGTACGTACACCAGACATAATTGGTGTAGGTAGAGAAATTTTGAATGTTGAAGTCGCATCGTAGAAACGCTTGATGTAATCAAGACGAGTCTCTTTTGGATACTTAGCAAACAAACAAGCCGCAACAAGAATGTATAGGAACTGAGCACTTTCGTAGATCTGACCTGATACGCGGTTCTGTACAAAGTACTTACCTTCTAGCTGTTTAACAGCAGCGTATGAAAAGTCTAGGTCACGTTTGTGGTCTAGGTAATCATCTAGCTCATCCAGCTCTGCTTTGGTGTAGTCTACCAGAATGTGCTTGTCGTATTTGCCCATTTCAACAAGATGAGATACATGATCATACAACGTTGGTGGCTCATACTGACCGTACGCTTTTTTACGCAGGTGGAATACAGCTAATCGAGCAGCAAGGTATTGGTAGTCAGGCGTCTCTTCTGAGATTAAGTCAGCCGCTGATTTGATGATAGTTTCATGAATATCAGAGGTTGTAATACCGTCATAGAACTGAATGTGAGCGCGCAGTTCTACTTGAGATACAGAGACGTTATCTAGACCTTCTGCAGCCCAGGTAATAACGCGATGGATCTTTTCAAGATCAATACTTTCTTTGCGTCCGTTACGCTTTGTAACGGTAAGTTGTTGGTTCATTCTGCTTCATTTCCCTAACAAAACTGATTAAAGCCGGATTTTTGTGTAATTCTTGTAAAATTCGTTCCGGCTTTGTGATCAAAGTCTATCTATATATTGTAGTACAAACACAACATATAGGGGTGCACCGAGGTGCGGATTACAAGATAGTGCTATCCCCACTGTATTTCAAGTTGCAGATCTTGGATGACTTGTGGATAACTAACAAAAATGAAAAAAACAGTAAGTGTCTACTAACCGATGAAGTTAGAGCAGCAAAGATTGTGTAAAACTGCACTTTGAGGATCGGTTTAGAAGTAACCATAAACAAAAAAAAATCCCTTGATCTTTACTCAATTTTGAGTGCGATTATTGAGTTGATTAAATTGGAATCAGATCGACAAAAATAGGTTAAAAAAGAACTAAAAAAGGCGGTGAGCTTGTGCTACCGCCTTAAACATAACCTTGTCTTTAATCAGGTGAAATTTGCTAAAACTTTTGAGTGTGGACGATGTAGTTCACGTCAACATTTCGACCTAGTTTATAGGTGTCGGTAAGAGGGTTGTAGTGCAGACCAGTTATCGCCATTTCGGTCAAATCGGTGTGATCGACCATCTTAATCAGTTCAGCGGGACGAATAAACTTCTCGTGGTCATGAGTTCCTTCAGGAACGATTTTAAGCAGCTTCTCTGCACCCACAATCGCAAACAGATACGACTTAACGTTACGGTTGAGAGTAGAGAAGAAAACATGACCACCAGGCTTTACAAGTGCTGCACATGAGCGAATGACTGACTGAGGATCAGGAACATGTTCTAGCATCTCCATACAGGTCACAACATCGTACTTACCTGCATTGTCGACAGCGTGATCTTCGATGGTACTCTGGATGTAAGTGAGCTTAATTCCTGTTTCAAGGGCATGAAGGCGAGCAACTTCAAGGGGCTCTTTACCCATATCTAGACCAGTCACCACGGCACCTTGCTTTGCCATGCTTTCAGCAAGAATACCGCCGCCACAACCGACATCGAGGACGGTTTTTCCAAATAAGCCGTCAGCCTTGTCAAGAACATAGTCTAAACGTAATGGGTTGATTTGGTGCAGTGGCTTAAATTCGCCCTCCAAATCCCACCAGCGTGAGGCCATATCCTCAAACTTCTTAATTTCATTTGGATCGACGTTTTGTGATTGGGTCATAACAACTCTATTAATTAACCAGCTTCCTTGAATGGGGCATTATACCCTTTAAATGATAACACTCCACAAGGAGGGGGCACTTTTATCGACTATTGAACAAAATGTAGCCACTAATCAGCAAGATATAAGATCAGTGTGCAATTTCTCGACGTTTGATTCACAACCAACCTCACAACCTGATAAAAGGAGAGGGAAAGTAATGCCGAACCACTGAAATGTATGTTATATTTTTGCACCTTAAGCGTATTGTACATACGATCTACAAATAGAGGGATAATGGCTCTATGAGCGATCTAGCGAAAGAGATCACGCCCGTAAACATTGAAGATGAGCTTCGAGGTTCATACCTAGACTATGCGATGTCAGTTATCGTTGGTCGTGCTCTACCAGATGTGCGTGATGGCCTAAAGCCTGTACACCGCCGCGTATTGTTCGCGATGAATGTACTAGGTAACGATTGGAATAAACCATATAAAAAATCTGCCCGTGTTGTTGGCGACGTAATCGGTAAATATCACCCACATGGTGATATTGCTGTGTACGATACTATCGTACGTATGGCTCAGCCGTTTTCGCTACGCTACATGCTAGTCGACGGTCAAGGTAACTTCGGTTCGATCGATGGTGACTCAGCGGCGGCAATGCGTTATACCGAAGTTCGCATGGCGAAAATCGCCCATGAACTTCTCGCTGACCTAGATAAAGAAACAGTGGACTACGTACCAAACTACGATGGTACTGAGCAAATTCCAGCTGTTTTACCTACAAAAATTCCTAACCTGCTGGTAAACGGTGCTTCTGGTATCGCGGTAGGTATGGCAACCAACATCCCACCACATAACCTTGGTGAAGTGATTGATGGCTGTCTTGCATACATCAATAATGAACAGATCACTATTGATGAATTGATGGATTACATTCCTGGTCCAGATTTCCCAACAGCTGCGTTAATCAGCGGTCGTAAAGGTATTGTTGATGCATACAAGACTGGTCGCGGCAAAATCTACATGCGTTCTAAAGCGGAAATCGAAGCGGACAAGAATGGTAAAGAGACCATCATTGTTACTGAGATCCCGTATCAGGTGAACAAAGCTCGCCTGATTGAAAAGATTGCAGAGCTAGTAAAAGACAAGAAAGTAGAAGGCATTAGTGCACTGCGCGACGAGTCAGATAAAGACGGTATGCGTATTGTTATCGAATGTAAGCGCGATGCAGTAGGCGAAGTGGTTTTAAACAACCTTTACGCACAAACTCAATTGCAGACAACTTTCGGCATCAACATGGTTGCGCTGAACAACGGTCAGCCACAACTGTTCAACCTAAAAGATATGCTGAAGTGCTTCGTCGATCACCGTCGTGAAGTTGTTACGCGTCGTACTATTTACGAACTGCGTAAAGCTCGCGACCGTGCTCATATCCTCGAAGGTTTAGCACTTGCACTTGCGAATATCGATGAAATCATTGAATTGATCCGCAATGCTCCGACACCAGCAGAAGCTAAAGCAGGTTTAATCGCTCGTGGTTGGGATCTAGGCAATGTTGCAGCTATGCTAGAACGCGCGGGTACTGATGCTGCACGTCCAGATTGGCTAGAACCACAATACGGTATTCGCGATGGTCAGTACTTCCTGACCGAAACTCAAGCACAAGCTATTCTAGATCTACGTCTACACAAGCTTACTGGTCTTGAGCACGAGAAAATCCTTGATGAATACAAGGGGCTTCTAGAAGAAATTGCTGAGTTAATGCACATTCTTGCAAGCACAGAACGTTTGATGGAAGTGATTCGTGAAGAACTAGAATCAGTTCGTGATGCATTTGGTGATGTTCGTCGTACTGAAATCACTGCAGCGAGCCATGATATTGACATGGAAGAGCTGATTGCACGTGAAGACGTTGTGGTAACACTTTCTCACGAGGGTTACGTTAAGTACCAGATCCTAAGTGACTACGAAGCTCAGCGTCGTGGTGGTAAAGGTAAGAGCGCAACTAAGATGAAAGAAGAAGACTACATTGAACGTCTTCTAGTGGCGAATACCCACGACAACATCCTATGTTTCTCTACTCGCGGTAAGACATATCGCCTGAAAGTGTACCAACTACCGCTAGCAAGTCGTACTGCACGTGGTAAACCAATCGTCAACATTCTTCCACTGGAAGAAGGTGAGCGTATTACCGCGATTCTGCCAGTCTCTGAGTTCAGTGCCGATAAGTTTATCTTTATGGCGACTGGCGACGGTACTGTTAAGAAAACGTCACTGGATCAGTTTGCAAACGTTCGTTCAAACGGTCTGATTGCGGTTAATCTACGTGAAGATGACTCTCTGATCGGTGTTGACATTACAGACGGTCAAAGTGACATCATGCTGTTCTCTAAAGCAGGTAAAGTTGTTCGCTTTAGTGAAGATAAAGTACGTGCAATGGGACGTACAGCGGCAGGTGTTCGTGGTATGAAACTGGCCGATGACGATCAAGTAGTATCGCTAATTGTTCCTTCTAACGAGGGTGACATCCTGACTGTGACTCAAAACGGTTTTGGTAAGCGTACTGAACTTGCAGAGTACCCAATCAAAGGACGCGCAACACAAGGTGTAGTTTCAATCAAGGTTTCTGAACGTAACGGCCCTGTGGTTGGTGCGGTTCAGGTAGAGGAAGGCGACGAGATGATGATGATCACCGACGCTGGAACCTTGGTTCGTACACGCGTAGCGGAAGTAAGCCAAGTGGGTCGTAACACTCAAGGTGTCACGCTCATCCGTACTTCAGCTGATGAAAGCGTTGTTGGTCTACAGCGAATTGACGAAGTTGAAGAAGCTGAACTTCCAGAAGGTGAAGAGGGTGTTGAAGGTGAACAAACTGTATCATCAGAAGCACCTGAGGCAGACCAAAAAAGTGATGATACTGAAGCCTAAGCTAAAGTAATAATCTAATAAATGAGAAATGCCAGACGAAAGTCTGGCATTTTTTTTGTCTTTTTATTTAAGGTGATAGAGGTCATAGGAACATTTTCGACTATGCTTTAGGTTAGTAGTATAATCATTTAATGGTATTGCGTTCTATTTAATGATTGTGCATACTGTATGCTTCTTGGTCATTTATAGGCTTATTTGCAGGCATTTTTAGTAAGGAGGGTTGAGTGCAATTGAAGCATTTCAATCGAATAGTCCAATATGGTGTAACGGCTTTTTTCTTTATTTCTGTTGCCCTAATAACCTATACACTTATCTCTGAACATAAGTCTATTCGTCTGCTTTACACTGCGTTTCCTATTGCTATGTTAGTCGCTTACTTTTCACCTCATAGGCGACTTAAAATTATTGCAAGTTTGGTCTCTTTATTCTTGATCTTCGGAGGTTCGATTATCGAACCTTTAGAGATGGATGCCATTGAAGAAAGCTTACTTGTCTTACCCCTCTGCTACATCATCTTGTTTCCAGGTTCACTGTGGCCAATCGCGGTGGGACTTGGGCTGATAGGCAGCTACCTTATTGATCTTCCTACTGAAGAGTTTGACGAGTTCGTCGAAGATGCAATTGAAGTACTCTTTATTACGATATTCGCCACAGTGATGACCTTCTATCAGCAAAAAGCGAAAAAGCAATCACGGTTGTATAAGCGGGCAAGTTTGACTGACTATTTGACCAATCTGCCTAATCGTAAGTCCTTTTTCCAAGCGGTGAGTGACCTTAGTGCCAGTGATCAGATGGACTATGCAGCGATTCAGGTCGGCTTGAACAACTTAAAGAAAGTGAATGACGATTTGGGCTACGGTTATGGTGATGAACTGCTGTATCAATTCGCTTGCCACATTAAAAGACTTGTAGGTGGACACGGAAAACTATTTCGCTTAGGCGGTGATGAACTGATTATCTTGGTTGCCTGCCAGAATGGCGAACTCGATGAAGTGAATAAACTTATCGATCGACTTGAGGCGCATCATGACACAGTGTGTAAGATCCACAATACTTCGCACAGACTGAGATACAGAGGAGGATGTGCTCTGCTAAGTGATGCGCAAAATAACATCAAAGTATGGGGTAAAAACGTCGATGCGGCTGTTGCTCGAGGCAAGCAGAACGAATCGATTCGTGTCCAATGGTACGATGATGAATTGATGGATGAGACGATTCGTGCGCATCAGATTGAAATAGAACTCAAAGGCGCGATTGATAACCAGCAATTGTTCCTTGTCTATCAGCCAAAAGTCGACTTAGAAAGCAATAAGATCGTCGGTGCGGAAGCCTTGATCCGCTGGCAGCATCCAGATTTAGGGCTTGTGGCACCCAATGATTTTATTGGTGTTGCGGAGCGAACCGCGCAAATCATCCCAATCGGCCGATGGGTTTTCGAACGAGCCATTATTCAGGCTAAGGCTTGGCTCGATAAGGGCTCGCGGATTCCTATTTCTATCAATGTTTCCAGCGTTCAGTTTGCTCATGACGATATCTTTCCTTACATCATGGAACAGCTAGAGAAACACAAGTTGCCAGCCAATTGTTTGCAGATTGAAATCACCGAAACCGCAATGATGGATAAGCATTCCCAAGTTGCTCAGACTTGTAAAAAACTTCAAGACCTAGGGGTCACGATAGCCATTGATGATTTTGGGGTGGCGTATTCTTCATTGAACTATCTAAAACATCTACCTATCGATGTGGTCAAGATCGACAAGTCATTTATTGATGACTGCGTAGAAGACGTCACCGACCATATGATTGTTCGAACCATAATCCAAATGGGACACAACCTAAACAAAACGGTGATTGCCGAAGGGGTAGAAGTCGACGAGCAACTCGAATTACTGCGTCGGGAAAAATGTCATCAGTATCAGGGCTACCTTTTTTCCAAGCCCATTTCTGCCGCAGAGTTTAATCAATTACTCATACAATAGTTGACAAATTGATGTCAAAAGTGGGTATAGAGTGCTGTGGTGATGACATGCGCAAAAAACACCGTCATACGTTTATTAAAATATCGGGATAACAATACGTTATCTTAAGTCAAGATACTGTCATTAATTGGTGCAAATGTAAGAAATTGCCGATAAAATCCCCTTCCTGTCTGTTCCACTAATTGTATAGAAACCATGAAACTATCCTTAAAACAAAAACTCATCGGCGCGAGTTTAATCGCCGTTGTGCTGATGGCAAGCGCTTTGACGTGGCTATCCGCCGAACAACTATCAAAACAAACACGTAATGGTGTCAATGCACGTGCAACAAGCTTAGCAAATGCGGCATCTGTAGGCGTTTCGGACTGGATATCGATCCGTAAAGATATTGCCAGTGCATTCAACGACTACAGCCGTGAAGCCGATGTGGTTCCGTTCCTGCAGCAAGCACGCAAAGCAGGCGGTTTTGATGACATTTTCCTTGGTACGCCAGAAGGTGGGATGTACCGCTCACACCCTGAACGTAATCGTGCAGATTACGACCCACGCGTTCGTCCTTGGTATATCGATGCGAGTAATGCGGGCAAACAGATCATTACCACAGCCTACACCGACGCAATCACCAATGCGTTACTAGTAACAATCGCTGAACCAATTCGTGCCAATGGACAGTTTGTTGGAGTGGTTGGTGCTGATGTACTTATCGACCAGTTAATTAATGACGTCATCAACTTGGATGCCGGCAAGAACGCATACGCAATGTTGATTGATGCTCAAGATGGCACATTCTTAGCTCACCCTGACAAATCACTCTCTTTAAAGCCAACGAACACTCTTTCTAAACAACTAACTTTGCGTGAGATCGAAAAGCATGCCAATACAGGTTCAGTAGCAACATTTGAGCGTAACGGTCAAGAGAAGCTCTACTTCTTTACTAAGGTGCCAGGCACTCAGTGGATCTTTGCGATTGAGATGGACCGTGCAACGGAAGAAGCGGCACTGGCTGAGCTGCTACAAAGTTTGATCATCACGGCTGTGGTTATCACCTTAATTGTGATTGTACTTGTTTCATGGCTAGTTAGTTACTTGTTCAACGATTTGGTGCGTGTTTCAAAAGCGCTAGAAGAGATCGCGTCGGGTGAAGGCGACTTGACTCAACGTCTTGAACCACGCAGCGATGATGAAGTGGGGCAGTTAGCAAATAACTTCAACATCTTTGTTGGAAACATGCATGCGATGGTATCTAAGCTAAGCGTGGTTTCTGCTTCACTTTCAGAACAGTCTAAGCAGACGGCGATGCAAGCTGAAGAACGCAGTGCTCGTATCCGACTACAACAAGATGAAATCAACATGGTCGCGACCGCGATCAATGAGATGGCAGCCGCAACCCAAGAGATCGCTGGTAATGCAGATCATACAGCGCAAAACTCTAGCGAGGCTGTAACAGCTTGTATCCACGGTGGCGAGCAAGTCGTTCAAACTCAAGGCTCTATTCAAAATCTAGCCACAGAAGTGAGTGTAGCGACAGAAGTCATTCAAGAATTGGAGCAACACGGACACAGCATCAGTACCATCTTGTCGACGATTCAAGACATTGCAGAACAAACCAACTTATTAGCATTGAACGCAGCAATCGAAGCGGCGCGTGCTGGTGAACAAGGTCGTGGTTTTGCGGTGGTTGCCGATGAAGTTCGAGTGCTGAGCCAGCGTACACATGCGTCGACCAAAGAGATTCAGCAAATGATTGAAACTCTGCAAAACACGACAGGTAAAGCCGTCGGTATTATGGGCGACAGTCGCCAACTAGCCGATACCAGTGTAAGTGATGCAGACTCTGCTGCGGTGAGTTTGACACAAATTCAAACGGCGGTTGAACGTATCAGCGATATGGCGACTCAAATCGCTTCTGCTGCGGAAGAGCAAGCTTCTGTGACGTCTGAAATTACTCGTAATACTGTCGGTATCCGCGATGTTTCTAACGAACTCGCTGACGAAGCGCACGATGCAGCATCTCAAGCGGCTCAACTATCTGAGTTGTCTAACGAACTTGAGCAAGAAATCCAGCGCTTTAAACTCTAAGTGACCCGAATACTATAAACTTGTTATGACCCCCAATTGTTGACTAAAAACATTGGGGGTCTTTTTATAGATGGTGTGTCCTATAGATGGTGTGTGTCCCATTACCACGTCTCTTTAACGCGTGTGTCCCTTTAACGTTTGTTAACGTCTCTTTAACGCGTGTGTCCCTTTAACGTTTGTTAACGTTGTTTCGTGGGGAATATTTTTAATATTCACCTTGATGCATTTTCTGCGTTATTGTAACATTCTGTTTTTATTCAATTAGTTGGCTATAAAATGACAAAATTTACAGAATATAAAGTGGTTCATATTGTTGAAGGTGGTTGTGGTACAGTCTTACTTGGGGCTAGCGGTTTACCTGTACAGAAGATGGAAGCGGAGCTTAACAAATATGCACAAGAGGGCTGGCAAGTAGTGTTCCAAATCGTTGAACAGAAACGTTTTATGCTGTTTTGGAAACGAGAAGCTGTGATCATTACTCTGGGTCGCTAAGCTTGCTTAAGTACATCTCATTGAAATTGATTCATCGCTACCAAGCTAGCGGTGGATCAAAGCAGCTTTTGAACATTGAATGTAATTTTGAGCCTACTTGCTCTGAATACACAAAACAATGTATTACGAAGTATGGGGCAATAAAAGGTTGGAAGCTTGGTTTGGCGAGGATTAAGCGTTGTAACCAACCTGACCTCATTGAAAAAAAATATGATGAGGTGCCGTAATGCGCTTGTTTGAACCCATTGAGAAGCTAGAAGAAAACGAAGAACTATTAAGAAAACAGGTGAACTCGTTACCTGACGCTCAGAAAAAAGAATTCTATCATCGCCAGTCCAAAAAACTCAAAGACCCCGACACCTATGCCACATTGAATTGGTTTTTCCTCGGTGGTTTTCATCACTGCTATCTAGGCAAGTATTCATTATTTGCATTGGAGTTAACACTGCTATTAGTAAGCATTGCTGGTCTTGTTCTAGGTCACACGAGTGCACTTCTAATTCTCGGATTGTTAGTCATCTATGAATTACCACAATTATTCTTTTCTCAAAAAATAGCAAGGCAACACAACTATAAATTGTCTTGTGAAATTTTTAACGATGTCAGACGAAACTAGGTAAAAAGCATAGGTAAAAAAGGACAGTAAAAAGGACACACGCCATAATAAAAGTAAAAAGGACACACGCCATAAAGGATGAAATAAGAGTGAGTTGTTGATACTTACGCCAAAGGTTCTATTCATACGGGTTGCCGATTGTTGTTGGCATTCTTAACCTCACTGGATAACTCACTAAAGGGGCGTAAAAATGACAACTGCGAGAAAACAACAGATCTGTGTTGATGCCACACCTTATTATCATTGCGTCTCTCGCTGCGTCAGGCGTAGCTTCCTGTGTGGGACTGACCCTATCACTCAACAAAATTATGAGCATCGCAGAGCGTGGGTAAAGCGAAAAATGATGGCGCTCTCGCAACTTTACTGCATTGACATCTGCGCTTACGCCATCATGAGCAACCACTACCA
>NZ_JBNJOH010000056.1:0-24941 GCF_050113735.1 Vibrio sp. TRT 2004
AGAAAGCCGCTGTTGCGGCCGCTATCGCTCGTGCTAAAGCACGTAAGGCGCAGCAAGACAGTGGCGAAGCTGACAAATCTGCACAAGATGAATCTGCCGGTGCTGGCGATGCGAAGAAAGCCGCTGTTGCGGCCGCTATCGCTCGTGCTAAAGCACGTAAGGCGCAGCAAGACAGTGGCGAAGCTGACAAACCTGCACAAGATGAATCTGCTGATGCTGGCGATGCGAAGAAAGCCGCCATTGCGGCCGCTATCGCTCGTGCTAAAGCACGTAAGGCGCAGCAAGACAGTGGCGAAGCTGACAAACCTGCACAAGATGAATCTGCCGATGCTGGCGATGCGAAGAAAGCCGCCGTTGCGGCCGCTATCGCTCGCGCTAAAGCACGTAAGGCGCAGCAAAATAGTGCTGAGACTGAGCTACCATCTGAAACACCTCCGGAACCATCTCAGGAAAGTACGACAACCGAGCAAGATCCTAAGAAGGCAGCGGTTGCCGCGGCTATTGCCCGAGCTAAAGCTCGTAAAGCACAGCAAGAACAACAAAAACAATTTGAGGAGAAAGAGTAGTGGCCTTTTTTATTGCCAGCTCACCCCATGCGCACAGTCGTAGAAGCACTCCTGATCTTATGAAATGGGTCGCGCTTTGCGCCCTACCCGGTTTGGCAGCCCAAACCTACTTCTTTGGTTGGGGAACCATCATCCAATTGATGATGGCAATTGTGATTGGTTTATCGTTAGAAGCCTTGGTGATGATCGCTCGAAAGCGCCATCCTATGTCTGCCTTGAGAGACAACAGTGCGTTAGTCACGGCTTGGCTATTAGCCATCGCGATTCCACCTTTGTCTCCTTGGTGGGTGATTACCATTGGCCTTATCTTTGCCATCATCATTGCAAAACATCTGTACGGTGGTATCGGTCAAAACCTGTTTAACCCAGCTATGGTTGCTTACGTTGTACTGCTGATTTCATTCCCAGTACAGATGACCAGTTGGATCTCTCCAGCCGAGTTACAAGCCACACCAATCTCCAGTGGTGATGCATTATCGCTGATTTTTACAGGCCTAAATTTAGAAGGGCTGTCGCTGCAGCAAATTCGTAGTGGCATTGATGGTATTACCATGGCGACGCCACTTGATGCCTTTAAAACTTCACTTTTAGCCGGCCACACGAGCAGCGAAGCTTTGAGTCAACCTCAATTTAGTGGTCTGGCTGGCATTGGTTGGGAGTGGGTTAACCTCGCCTATCTCGCTGGTGGACTATTGCTAATTAAACTAAGAGTCATTAATTGGCACATCCCAGTAGGTTTTCTGATCGGTTTAACGCTAATCAGCAGCCTATTTGCGCTGTTTATGCCTGGCACAACCGCTTCGCCTATCGTACATCTGTTATCTGGTGCAACCATGGTTGGCGCCTTCTTTATCGCAACCGATCCCGTTTCAGCGTCTACAACAGTTAAGGGGCGTCTCATCTTCGGTGCTTTTATCGGTGCTATGGTGTTTATTATTCGCAGTTGGGGTGGATTCCCTGATGGTGTGGCGTTCGCTGTACTGCTTGGCAACATGTGTGTACCTCTGATTGATTACTACACCAAACCAAGAACTTATGGGCATTAAGGTTACGTCATGTTAAACGCTATTCGAAAAAATGGTGCCGTACTGGCTATTTTTGCCTGCGCTTCTACAGGTGTGGTGGCACTGACAAACTATCTGACTAAAGATCAGATCAACTTGCAGCAACAGAAACAATTGCTATCAGTACTCAATCAGGTGATCCCTCACGATCTGCACGATAATGAGCTCTATAAGGCCTGTACTCTGGTCAATAGCCCACTTCTGGGCACTGATGCTGACATGCCTGTGTACATGGCGACACTAAATGGTCAACCTTCCGCCATGGCAATTGAAGCTATCGCACCAGATGGCTATAACGGAGCGATTAAAATCATCGTCGGTATCAAACAAGATGGTACGATTTCTGGTACTCGTGTTCTTAGCCATCAAGAAACTCCCGGGCTTGGTGATAAAATTGATCTACGCATCAGCGACTGGATTTTAGGGTTTGCGGGTAAGTCTTTGACTGATAGAAATCAAGCCGATTGGAAAGTTCGCAAAGATGGCGGCCAATTTGATCAGTTTACCGGTGCAACTATTACACCACGAGCCGTTGTGAAAGCGGTCAAAAAGACGGCTGAGTACGTCAATACTCACCGAGATCAAATACTGGCTCAGCCACTCACATGTGGAGGCAACAATGAGTGATCATAAAACACTGATTAAGAACGGCATGTGGGATAACAACCCTGCGTTAGTTCAACTTCTTGGTCTGTGCCCACTGTTAGCGGTCTCTTCTACCGTGACCAACGCACTTGGACTTGGAATCGCAACGCTATTGGTGCTGGTTGGCTCAAACGTCACCGTATCATTAGTTCGTGATTACGTACCTAAAGAGGTACGTATTCCGGTATTTGTGATGATCATTGCCGCATTGGTGACTTGCGTGCAGTTGTTGATGAACGCGTATGCTTATGGTTTATACCTATCACTTGGCATCTTCATCCCTTTGATTGTGACCAACTGTATCATCATTGGTCGCGCTGAGGCTTTTGCGTCGAAAAACGACGTTCTACCCTCTGCACAAGATGGCTTTTGGATGGGCTTAGGCATGACGAGTGTACTCGTGGTATTGGGTGCTATGCGTGAGATCATCGGTAACGGCACTCTATTTGATGGTGCAGATTTGCTATTGGGTGAATGGGCAACATCTTTACGCATAGAAATTTTCCACTTCGATAACAGCTTCCTACTGGCGCTGTTACCACCAGGTGCCTTCATCGGCGTGGGACTACTGATCGCAGCGAAAAATGTCATCGACAAACAAGTCCAAGCTCGTCAGCCAAAACAACAAAAACAGACTATTGAACGAGCTCGCGTAACCAACCAATAAAAAAACCGCGCATTCATTTAATCGCGTGGAATAAAACACTGGAAAGCAGCCTCAAATGAACAAAGAGAAACGAATACTAATACTGGAACGCTTGAGGGAAGATAACCCTAACCCTCAAACAGAGCTCAACTGGAGCACACCTTTTGAGCTTTTGATTGCCGTTCTGTTATCGGCACAAGCAACGGATGTCAGTGTCAACAAAGCCACAGACAAGCTCTATCCGGTTGCAAACACGCCACAAGGGCTGCTCGATCTCGGTGTTGATGGCGTCAAGGAGTACATTAAGACCATCGGTCTGTTCAACTCCAAAGCCGAAAATGTTATCAAGACTTGTAAGATCTTAATCGAACAGCACGGCGGCGAAGTACCTGAAAATAGAGAAGCGTTAGAAGCACTGCCAGGGGTGGGACGAAAGACCGCTAACGTCGTTCTCAATACCGCGTTTGGCTGGCCCACAATTGCTGTCGACACTCATATCTTCCGCGTTGCTAACCGTACCAAGCTCGCGATGGGGAAAAACGTTGACCAAGTGGAAGAGAAGCTACTCAAAGTTGTGCCTAAAGAATTCAAACTCGATGTACATCATTGGTTAATCCTCCATGGTCGCTACACTTGTGTAGCACGCAAACCACGTTGTGGCAGCTGTATCATAGAAGACCTTTGTGAATTTAAAGAAAAAGTATATCCAGAAAACTAGGAGAGCATAACAATGTCAAATGGACGCATCTTACACACGATGCTTCGTGTTGGTGACTTAGATAAATCAATCAAGTTTTACACTGAAGTAATGGGCATGCAGCTACTTCGTACTAATGAAAATAAAGAGTACGAATACACGCTAGCCTTCATTGGCTTTGGTGACGAATCTCAAGGCGCTGTCATTGAGCTGACCTACAACTGGGGAACGACGGAATACGACCTAGGAACAGCGTTTGGACACATTGCTATCGGTGTCGACGACATTTACTCAACTTGCGATGCGATCAAAGCCGCAGGTGGCAATGTGACTCGTGAACCTGGCCCTGTTAAAGGCGGTACAACGCATATCGCATTTGTTAAAGACCCAGACGGTTACATGATCGAGCTGATCCAAAACAAGCAAGCCTCTGCGGGTTTAGAAGGCTAAAACGCCCCAGCATCACATCAAGCATTAGGGCAGCAACTCGCTGTCCTAATTTTTAGGCTTTACTTGATAATGATTATCACTTAATCTCTAACTGTTCGCACCGAGGAGATTGATAACATGGGCATTACTGAATGGGAGAAGCATACCTTGCTGGCTGATCTAGCCATGAGTGATGATGACCATCTACGTGGCATACTTCATTACCAACAAGCGCTCACTCTGAGTGAGCGTATTAGCGAGCAAGACGAGGTCGATGTCGAAGATCGTTTGATGATTTCAGTGGTATCGTGCCATAACATGGCGATGTTTTGGCGCAATATTGGCGACGAGAAATATGAACTGAAGTATCTTCAACTTGCATCAGAAAAAGTACTGACTCTTGTCCCACAATGCCCGAATACCCAGTGCGATGCTTTCATTGACTCGATGGGATGCTGCAAGAAAGCCCTGATCGAATTTATGAAAAGGCACCCTAATCCAAACATCGCTAAATTGGTGCAAGATATTGATACTGCTACCAATTGTAATCTGATCGCCAAATTCAAATTAAACTGATTTGGTGCCCTCAATGAAAAAGCCAGCAATATGCTGGCTTTTAGCTATTGAGTTACTCAGCGGTTTATACCTGAGTACGACCCAAGGATATAACGACACGGCGGTTTCTATCTTTGCCAATTGGCGATGAGTTATCATCAATCGGTCGGCGTTTACCATAACCTTGAACCCGGATACGATCTTCCGGCAAGCCTAACGACTTAAAGTACTCTTGCAACACTTCTGCACGTCGTTCCGATAAGTTTTGGCTCGAACTCTTACTATCATCAGCATCGGTATAGGTTGAAACGAGCACTAAATCGATATCTTGGTTGTGCTTAATATATTCAGCAATTTGCGCCAAGCGTTTCTGTGACTGTTTATTTAGCTCTACGCTAGTACGGTCATAGTGAAGAATAGTAAATGCGATATCTTCGAAGCTGTAAGGCAGTAAATTGGCAATACAATCACTAAAGACATTGTAAGAACGTTGGAAAAGCACCGATGAGAGTGCAACCTCAATTCTTTCGTCACGGCTGCGCCATTCCTGATAACTGAATGTCGGGTATCGCCCCTTCTCTAACTCACCCAGAATATTCCACGCAGTTTGTCCGCCAACATAGCCATCAAACTGTTGGAAAAAGCGGATGTTGGTTATCCGGTCGGCACCTTCTCCTGGTCGCCACGCTGGAGGCATAGAAACAAGGCTAACATCACGAGTTTGCCCCATAGGGCGTTTCATCTTGAGCTCAAAGTCGAGATTGATTTTCTTACTGGCATAAGAAGAAAACACCGCATCACCGTAATTGGGGATAGGATGTACGAGTCGACATTCCAATGGTGTATTGGCAACCATTTGCCACGTCGATTGCTGAGGCGTTGCAACATACTGCTTATCCAATGCATACGCTTGGGCAGTAAACGCTGTCATGGACAAGGCTAAACTGGTTGCAAACAACTTCTTCATACAATACTTCTTCTCTTAACTGAACTCTGGCGAGGTGGCTTTTGCCGCTCGATCGCCCGCGACAAACACAATGCAAAAATCTAGCCAACACATTTGTATAGTACAAATTTCCAATGTTTCTTTTTCAATCAGCATTAACGGTTTTTCTTGCTGAAAGAATCTGCAATAATGCCTGCCCTGTCACATAATACGAAGCACACATGACTATAGAAAACGAAGCATTGACGCTAAAAAAACGATTCCGTGGTTACTTTCCCGTCGTTATTGACGTTGAGACTGCGGGATTCAACGCCAAAACAGATGCCCTACTGGAAATCTGCGCCGTTACTCTAAAGATGGACGAAAACGGCGATCTTGTCCCCGCGTCAACCATTCATTTTCATGTCGAACCTTTTGAGGGCGCTAACATTGAAAAAGAAGCGCTCGACTTTAATGGGATTCGCGATCCGTATAGTCCGCTGCGTGGTGCTGTGACAGAAGACCATGCTCTCAAGGAAATCTACAAGCTTGTGCGCAAGGAACAAAAAGCTGCAGATTGTAGTCGCGCCATCATGGTCGCTCACAATGCAACTTTCGATCACAATTTCGTGATGGAAGCGAGTGAGCGCTGCAAGCTAAAGCGTGTCCCATTTCATCCCTTCGCGACCTTTGATACTGCAACCCTAAGTGGTTTGGCCTACGGTCAGACTGTTTTGGCTAAAGCGTGCAAAACGGCTGGGATGGAATTTGACAATAAAGAAGCCCACTCAGCTCTATACGATACTCAAAAAACGGCTGAGCTCTTTTGCGGCATTGTCAATAAATGGAAAGCTCTTGGTGGCTGGCCACTCGTTGCATCGGATGCCGAAACAATAAAATAAAAATGTAAACACAACTTACGAGTAAATTATGAACCCTGTTGTCATTTCTGTATGTGTCATGCTTGCTTTAGCACTGATGCGAGTCAATGTCGTGGTCGCACTGACATTCAGTGCTATCGTCGGTGGCTTGGTTTCAGGTATGGAACTGAATCAAGCTATCTCTGCATTTGAAAGTGGTCTAGGTGGTGGCGCTACCATCGCTCTAAGCTACGCAATGCTCGGTACTTTTGCTGTTGCTATCTCTCGCTCTGGAATCACAGACCTGCTAGCAAATAGCGTGATTAAACGTATTCACGGTAAAGAAAACGCATCGGCGTCAACTGGCCTGAAGTACGCGGTACTGGTTGCATTAGTTTTGGTGACTATGTCATCACAAAACATTATTCCTGTTCACATCGCCTTTATCCCAATTCTTATTCCACCTCTACTAGGCGTGTTTGCCAAGCTAAACCTCGATCGTCGTATGATTGCTTGTGTGCTGACGTTTGGTCTCGTCACACCATACATGGTGCTGCCGATTGGTTTTGGCGGTATCTTCCTCAACAACATTCTGCTGAAAAACTTGCACGAAAACGGCCTAGAAAGCGTCGTTGCAAGCCAAGTGCCTGTCGCTATGCTACTTCCTGCCGCTGGTATGGTGTTTGGTCTTGTTACTGCGATTTTCTTTAGCTATCGCAAGCCTCGTCAGTACAAAGAAACTGAGCTGACTCATGTTGAAGAAGGTCCAAAGGAGATCAATAAGAAAAACGTATTGGTTGCCGCTGTCGGTATTGTTGCCGCTCTTAGCGTTCAGCTTTCAACGGGTTCTATGATTATTGGTGGCCTTGCTGGCTTTATGGTGTTTACTTTCGGCGGTGTGATTGCGTGGAAGGAAACCCATGACGTGTTCACTAAAGGTGTTCACATGATGGCAATGATCGGCTTTATCATGATTGCAGCGGCAGGTTTTGCCGCAGTGATGAAACAAACAGGCGGTGTTGAATCTCTTGTTGAAGCACTTTCAACCAGTATTGGTGATAACAAACCTATGGCGGCACTACTGATGCTTGTTGTTGGTCTGTTGGTAACAATGGGGATTGGATCATCATTCTCAACCATTCCAATTCTTGCCACTATTTACGTACCACTCGCGGCGGCTTTCGGCTTCTCACCGATGGCCACTATCGCACTTGTTGGTACCGCTGCGGCTTTGGGTGACGCTGGCTCTCCGGCTTCTGATTCAACCTTAGGTCCAACATCAGGTCTTAATGCTGATGGTCAACACGAACATATCTGGGAAACTGTGGTACCAACCTTTATCCACTACAATATCCCACTGATTGTATTTGGTTGGATTGCGGCAATGGTGCTCTAGTCTCCAAAAAGCAAGCAACAAAAAAACCAGCAATAGTGCGTAATGCCGATTAGTTAAAACTCAAATGATCGGTTTAACGAACCATTCAAAGTGTCAAAATCCGAGTGTAGTCTATGCATTCGGATTTTTTATGTTTTTAAGACAGGTACTTAACCAAGTACACCAATTCTCAGCAGAGCAACTGTCGGGTTCATCTGATTTGCTTTATCCAGAGCTTATTTCCCAGCGTTTGTAAGATACGGGAATTACGTCTTATCGATAGGCTTCTTTATGCTCTAGCTAATATTGTTTAAATAGTTCATAGATACTAGGTTCAATATCAGCTAAAACATCTAACATTTGACGGACTGTTTTACCGTCTTCAATATCTTTGTCTGGATTAGCTCCTGCTTCCAGTAGAATCTTACAAACATTATAAACGCACGGTTTTCGATCAAAACACATTCTTAGAGCACTAACACCACGATTATTTTCATGCTCAAGTAACTTATCTGCACCATTTTCCAGCAGCAAAGATATGCCATCAACATTCCTTTGTCTTACCGCATAAATTAACGGTGTATTCCCATAACTATCGATAGCATTAACATCCAGTCCTTGGTCAAGAAGGAATTGAATCGACTGAATTGGGGCTTTCTCTTTAATATCCATAAAGATATGGTGAAAATAAGTCCATTTTTCCAAGATAGTAACCTCAGAGATGTCCCCTCCTTGATCAATTAACTTTTTAGCATAATTGATATCACCATCTAGAACAGCATCAAACAATTCTTCCTCAATGTTCATATATTAATTCCTACTCTTTAAAAATTTTTTCATATGACGCTTAATTCCTCTCAAATCATCTATACCAGGCTTTTCATTAACGTGGCTTAAGTTTGTTTTTGCATCTTCGATTTGGTAGTAATCAGGCCGTGAGTTTACAAAGTCATTAAGTTCTTCTTGTGACATGCCAAGCTCTTCTGCTGCCTTAATCACTCTCCTATTTTCCAGTCCCTGCTTATGTCCGTAGTGCCAATCTGAAAAAACGTTACCCTTCTCATCAGTAAAGTTACCATTACTGTCTCTATATGCATTAGCTTCTATCTGCCTTTTTGTTTCAGTTCGTAAAGATGGACGTTGCATCGTAGGCTTAGGCTCACCTGTAGGCGCGAATTGCCCAAGCTCATTTCTCGGTTGATTGTGATGATAAACCACATAAAGCGGTGCAATACCCGATTTGTCTGGAAACACCAAAATCGCATCACGCCAATCTTTCTCTTCTGGTATTGGCGTGACGGTGGTGGTCGTTTCGTCAGAATGGATTGGGGTGACAAGGATATCTTCTACCTCAAATCCATTATCTTGACTTGGAGTACTCTGCCAACTTGGGTCACCATTGCCTGTCGGTGTCCAATAAATAATGGGGCCTTCATCTTCTAGTTGGACTGAATACTGGTTCTCATCGCCCTCTGTGACGTATTTAACCGGAATACGCGTATCATCCACATGGTAGGCTTTGACATGTGGATAGTATTCACCTTCATTTGGTTGCGTGATTTGAGCGCGTATTCGACTTTGAACGGTACTAAGCTGCCTTAATTCTGTGTCACTATATTGAGTCCCATCAGCCAATAAAGATTGTTGCAAAACAAATAGTGCGCTGATCCCTTTTACTTTCCAGCGGTAACTGTCAATTAATTTATCTTTTAAGGTCCCCACCAGATTTTCTAACTCAATAACGGGAGAGTGGGCATGTTCAGTTGCTGATTGTCCTGCCACTGACGCACTTGTGCCCATCGCCATTTGAGCTTGCGTCGCTTGAATGACCATGGGATTTGCATACGATTGTCCAAAAAAGAATGCCCAAGGGCCAAAGTTTTGAATTGGCTCTTCCTCAACTCCCGCCTCAATACACCCCTTTGGTTGTAGGCAGGATTTCGCAAAGACTTTGTCTAGCGTAACCTCTTTCAGATTGAGGACCGGAATATCTTTTTCTATCAACCGCTTATGATTAATCGCTTTAATCTCTGTACCGGCAAGATAAGGATCGCTGAATTTATAGAAGACATTTGCCGGTTGATTCACGGTTTCTGGCTTGGCCGGAGGCTCTGCGTACACCTTTGGCTTTTCGTTCTCTATTTCGCTTGGTTGATTGACTCGTAGTGCATGACCGACTGCGAGTGACATTGGATCTGCATCATACTGTGGATTAAGTTCCAACAAAGCTTTTGGTGCTAAACCATACTGCTTGGCAATCTTCATCCACGTTTCTCGCATCCCCGTTTCGAGATCGGTTTGAACGATATGCTTAACGGGCTGAGATTGTGGTTCGGCTGGTTTTTCCGTTTCAGTTCGTTTAATGATGGGTTGTTTTGTTGCCTCAAGTAACTGAGGCACATCTAATTTCACCCCATGCTCGTTCAACCACTCCTCGCTTAAATTATCCAGTTCCTCGCGGGTAATTTGCCTCTCTAAGTAAACAAGATGTTGGCCCTCGACCACTTTGCCACCGAGTTTCCAGAACACCAATATCGCGTTTTGGTTCTGGTTGTAACCTCTTTCGGGATCAAGGCGGTGATGCATTGAGTGAGTGGCATAAAACCCCCAGTTTTTATCACCGAGAATACGGTACTCTTGGATCAGTTTGCCGTTATGAAAGTGGTAGTAGAAACCGTGAGTAGGAAAGCCTAACCGCTCGCCAAGCTGCACGGCGGGAAAAACGGGAATAAAGCCCTCTTGCGCTACGCCACTGCCTATCGGTCTGACTTTTACTGGTTGGCTAGGCGAGAGACCTAATGACTTTGATGCCACTTCTCCCACCAATTTTTTAGGCTCATCAAACGCTGTGAATATGGTGTAGCGTGTCCCTTCTTTGATTTTGGTTTCACGCCAGCGCCCTAGTAACACTTCGTCTGCCGTTTGGGCTATAACAAACGAACAACCAACATTGCGATGGAAGGCATCGTCGGAGCACGCGATATCAAAGTTGTACTCGTATTTTTCCTTTGGCGGCGCATCGGGATTATGAGTGCGAACGGGCTCTGGGACGTATGGGGGCATGGGAAGTGGCGGATGTAGGCTTCCACTTTGAGTGGTGCTTGATGCACTCCCGCTCATCTGTGTGCGAGTTAATAGTGCCTTTTGTGCCAATTGGTCGAGGTTGTCGCGAACATGGGGATTTAGCTCCCAATCTGAATGCGCTAAGCCATCGCTCTCTTTTATCAACAGCGGAACTCGCGGAGAATCATTGAGTAGCAGCAAATGGCCTTGCTGTAATTGCTCAATAAATCGGTCATATCCCATGCCGGATGGGGTCACCTCTTTGAGCTCACTTTCAGACAAGGAGTCAAAGTCACCTTCAACTTGCTGAAATTCGTGCGCCATCAAATGGATAAGTTCAACGGTCTTATACCCCACAACATGCCCTATTGAATCGTTTATGCGTGGTTCAAAGGTTACCTAGCTTGTGCTTATACATCTATAGTTCGGATATAAAATCAATTGAATAAATATCACACTTGTCGTAATTTAATCGTTTTGTATCAATATCTTATCAAAGAATAATAAATACGCTGCACGGTTAGCCTGCTCAATGGCAGATTGAGATTAAGGGACATGCCCTCTTATTGAGGCATCAGCGTAAAGTCGATTCTAGATATAAAAATGAAGTCCGTCTTATAGATTAATACCGCTAAGCTCAGACTCATATGATCGGGTGAACGCTCCATTCAATGTGTCAAAATCCGAGTGTATTTTATGCACTCTGATTGTTTTATTTTTGAAGACAGGTACTTAACCAAGTACACCAATTCTCAGCAGAGCAAATTTCGAGTTTATCTGATTTGCGTTCTCCAGAACTTATTTCCAAGTGTTTGGACGATACAGGTATTAGAACCCTTCAGAAACGAATAGGTGATGAATTATATCCTCGATATGGCTGAGAGTTTTACGTTGCCAGAAAGGCGAGATAGAAGCTATCCAAAAGCGGTAAAAAGAAGGCCCAGTCACTATATGACTGGGCCTTCAAAAAGATGTCAGCAGCTTCTTAACTTATAAGCATTCGGCTTTAAGTCAGCTTTTTATTGTCAGCAATCGGTATTACTTCGCTTGTTTTTCAACAACCGCTGCCAGCACTGGCACCATATCTTCAAGCAGTTTTGCTTCGACTGGCTTACCAGATGAATCTGTCACGTTAATTGAAGTACGGTTACCAAGATCACCAAATAGGAAGGTGTAAGTCCCTGAGTTTAGACCAATTGGTTTGACACCAATATCGTTCCAGAACTCATCATCAGGTGCCGCATACTTCGCTTTGACCGTACCTTGAGATTGGTTACGCTCTTCAAGAGTAAAGCCCATAGTCGGCAGAAGAGTCGGTAGACGGTTCCACAGTACGTTGTATTGAGTTCGAGCAATAATAACAGGGAAGCCACTGCGGTCTGAACCCATTGTGATCGGGATCTGCTTCACTAACTGTTCTGCTTTACGAGCTGCTTCTTCACGTAAGTCTAGGTCATAACGAGCCGTCACTAAGTTAGTCATCAGCGCATTGTAACGTTCTTTGTTAGTAGCAGTAACAGGTAGCTTTTTACCTGCTTCACGCCAATCAATTAGAGAAATACGAAAGCCATGACGGCCATCAGCAACGACGCGCTCAATTTGGTAACGTGCGCCAAGCTCAACGTCCTCATCTTCAGACATCCAACTTACCCAATCCGTCTCTATACGTGTTGAAGTCTGTTCGCGAATCGCTATGTTTCGCTCTTGCAGCATCTTCTCTGCGGTTTGCCAAACTTTCTCAACTTCATCTTCACGGAGTAGCCAAAGTGTCGTTTCACCGCGCCTACGTTCAGCTCTCGCACCCGGAATCAATTCTAATACTTGCTGAGGAGGACGAATATCAACCTCTTTACCCACACCACCAGAAAACTCCCCCTGAGGAATTTGATAGTTAGTGTAAAACTGCGGAGTTGCCCCTTCAGCCAACTTCCACTCTTGCATCGGTGCCGTATTTAAGTATTCAAAGTCATCCTTAGCCTGACGACGTTGTGTCGCACTGCCTGAACATGCACTTAAAACAAAAACAGCTAGTGAACTGACGACTAGCTGGTAAGACAATTTCATTGAAACTCCTGATACTTGTAAGCCGGAGCAGTGCTCCGGCCATCCATATTCAAATTTAGTAAATGCAAGCATCCGTCATTGCTTGAGCCACAGCCGGGCGAGCACTTTCAGATAGCTCTGTCAGTGGCAGACGCAAACTACCATGTTCAATCAGGCCTAGTTTATGCGCAGCCCACTTGACTGGAATTGGGTTCGACTCGATAAACAGGTTTTTATGTAAAGGCATCAAGCGTTGGTTAATAATTTCCGCTTCTTCGTACTTACCTTCACGAGCCAGTTTGAACATTTTCGCCATGTCTGCGGCTGCAATGTTATTGGTTACCGAGATAACACCATTGCCGCCCTGTTTAACGAATTCCAAACCTGTTAGGTCGTCACCACTTAGTAAGATAAAATCTTCGCCACAAAGTTCACGGTGAATTGCAATTCTGCTTAAATCGCCTGTCGCATCTTTAAGTGCAACAATATTTTCGATTTCAGACAAACGTGCCACTGTTTCTGGCAGTAAGTCTACCGCAGTACGGCCTGGTACGTTGTACAAAATTTGTGGTACATCGCTCTCTTCTGCGATGGCTTTGTAGTGCTGGTACAAACCTTCTTGCGTTGGTTTGTTGTAGTAAGGCGTAACACTTAAACAACCTGCAATCCCTGAGTTGTTTAGTAGACGGCTGAATGTGACAGACTCGTGCGTTGCATTTGCACCCGTTCCAGCAATAATAGGGATTCGCCCGTCAGCAAATTCGACCGACTTCATCACGACCTTGACATGCTCTTCAATAGTCAGCGTTGCCGATTCACCGGTCGTACCGACTGCTACGATGCCATCGCTGCCCGCTGCAATATGGTACTCCACCAGCTTCTTCAGGCTCACGTAATCTACTTCGCCATCATGATTAAACGGTGTAATTAACGCTACAATACTTCCTGAAAACATGTCTTTCTCCCTAATTTAGATACTTATCGCATGGTACTGTAAGGCGATTGATAAAGACAAGCACTTAGATGCGCTTAAATCACCTAAATGAATGAATATTTATTGGATGTTAGAACTCTGGCAACATACTCCTTCTATTTTCCGCCGTGTCAGTACTAAGTGAAGAATTCAGTGCTCGTAGTGGATCCGATTAAAGCATACTCAATTCGGTAACAAAAAGCGTTGTCTGGCGCATTTTTCTCACTCGCTTCTGTGCTAAGCTCTCTCATTAATAAAAATAACTTTGATAAAAGTGAGCCTATGACTCAACATCTAGTGATTACTGCGGTAGGAACAGATCGCCCAGGTGTCTGCAACCAAGTTGTACACCTAGTCACTCAGTCTGGATGCAATATTGTTGACAGTCGTATCGCCCTATTCGGCAATGAATTTACTCTCATTATGTTACTTTCAGGCAACAATGCTGCCATCACTCGGGTAGAAACGACCCTTCCCCTGCTTGGTCAAGAGCATGATCTGATCACGATAATGAAACGTACATCTACTCACGCTTATCTAGAAAACGCCTACACGCTTGAAGTGTTTGTAGAATCGGCTGATAAGCCTGGACTGACGGAAAAATTTACTCACTTTTTTGCTCAAAAAGAGATCGGTTTATCCTCGCTCAGTGCTCAGACCATAGATAAAGCCAAAATCGATGCGGCGTCAGATCAATTTCACATTGCCATCACGGCTACCGTTGGGTCCGAGTGTAACCTGATGCAATTACAAGAAGAGTTCGACACGCTTTGCCGTGACCTAGAGGTACAAGGCTCACTTAATTTCATAAAAAATAGTCAATAAGGCATTGTCATGAACACTCGGCTTTGATGTGATGGACGCACACTAACAAAATAAAGGCTCACAACACGGCGTAGGGGTTCACTCTACGGCGGATATAATAAATTAGAAAGTAAGGAAAAACCGATGGCAATTGAAACTGGACAAACAGCACCAGATTTTACCCTGAATGACCAGAACAATAACCCAGTGACACTATCTGAGCTTCAAGGAAAAAAAGTACTGCTCTACTTCTACCCACGCGCTTCAACACCAGGCTGCACCGTTCAGGCTCAGGGATTACGTGACAATAAAGCTGAACTGGATGATCACAATGTTGTAGTTCTTGGCGTCAGCCCTGACGCCCCAAAAAAGCTAACCAACTTTATCAATAAGCAAGAGCTGAACTTCACGTTGCTAGCCGATGAAGAACACGCTGTTTGTGAAAAGTACGGTGTTTGGCAACTTAAGAAGTTTATGGGCCGTGAAAATATGGGAGTTGTTAGAACCAGTTTCCTAATTGATGAAGCTGGTAACCTCGAACATGTATTCCAAAAATTCAAAACCAAAGATCACCATGAAGTGGTACTAGATTACCTAAACCAGAAGTCAAAATAGCTTTGTGGCAAGACAGACGCTAATGTGCATTAGTTCCGACTAGATCTGACACTTTAATTTGAAAAAGGGCCTTGCTGAGCTTATCTAACATAACCGAGGCTTAAAGTACTTCGTTATTTGCTAACACGGTTTCATACAGTGAACGACTGTGGTCGGCATGAGACTGCAATGCCCTTAAATAAATGACTAACTAGCGAAAAACTGGCCTTGAAATATTATTATGCTCAGATGAACGGAATCATGGCGATTGTCAAAGCTATAAATAAGTTTATAGGATTAGATATAATCGTCGAAAGTTAACGGCTAGCAATATGTTGCATTGTTAATATTCTAGCTTTCTTGAGCAATAACGCATATTTTTCTACTAATCATTTGAGTAAATAATTTTGATTTCAACACGGCGATTAGTGGCCATACCTTCCTCAGTATCGTTTTCAACCAGAGGATTTTTCTCTCCTTCAAAGTTGACACTAGTCAATTCATCCTCTAAGCCTAGATTCACAATTAAATCTGCAACACGGTACGCTCTTTTTTTGCTCATAAGTAAATTGTAAGAGTCATCTCCATTAGAATCGGTATGCCCAGTCACAACTATATTAAGTATCTTACTTCTATCAACACTGTTTAAAAATTTTATTACCTTGCTGTTTTCTTCAGCACTGTAATATGATGAATTTTTAGGAAATAACACATAACCCGTTTGCTCGGAAAAAACATTTTCCTTCACATAACTTTCGTACTGGTGGTCATTTCCTTCGAAGGCGATGGTTTTTGACTCTTTAATTATCTCATTACTTTCCCTTTGTTTAGAGTTCAAATTATAACTGAATTCAATAAAAGATGAGAGGTAGTCCATCGTATGTCCATCCTCTCTAGGTTGATCGTATTGATAACCAAAAGAAATTCTGGCATTGCTGTCAAAGAAATACGTAAGGCCTAAGGTTAATTTAGGGTAAAAAGAGTCAAATCTATTGTTAGGGGAAGCATGGCCTATCCCCAACGATGTGTAAGCAGTGAGGTTTTCCCTAATATCAAACATATCAAACCTAAATGCTGCACCAATATCATATATATTATCTACGGCCACTGAAGGTAGCTTACTTAAAGTCAGATTGATATCCACACGGTCATATATTCTGGAACCATAAAGCAGCCCATAAGAGAATCCAGAATTCGAGACTAATGCCAAGTCATCATCTTTCGGAACAAATTTATTAAACTTTACGCCAATATAACCATCGCTTGCATATGCTGACGATAACATCATATATATCATCAACGATAAAGTAGTGTGGAATAGCTTATTCATGTTAGTTTACTTCACTGTTAAAGTCACAACAATCGTTGACCGCTTAATACCTGGTTGTGTACCAAAGAAATTTGTAGTAATTAGTAACGGAATATTCTCTTCACCATTTGCGGGGATTGAAGGAACCAATTCCGGTGGAAATTCAGTTCCATCTAGCGGCACATCTACATTAGCGGAAGTATGCTTAATGGTGTAAAATGCATCACCTAACCTACCTATGGTAGAAGAGAGAGTATTGTCAGCCGTGAAAGAAATAGAATACCTAGAGCTATCGATATCAACTATATTTGGGTTAAATATATTGAAAAAGTTGATTTCTTTAGTCTTAGGGTTGCTATCAGTAGTGGTACCAGAAAGAATAATATTTTCATTATTAAACGATAGCCTTGGCGTTTCAATAGAGTTATATATCTTAATAGTGCCTCCGGGCCACTGTCTGCTTGAACTGGTTCTAAGAGTGGTACTACTAACACTTAATTTGAAAGAATCTTGGTTTGGTATCACTTTGGTGAAAGTATGGGGAGTATGGGCAGTTTTTATTAGTGTAGTAACTAAAGCTACAGGATGAATTGCTGAAATATCGCTTGCACATAAAACGCCTCCTGGCGTGACATTACAAGTCACCAAGTTAATTCTTCCCAATCGGTAAGTTTTAAATTCCACTCGTGTTTTTACTGCCAGATAATCGTTTATCTTATATACAACGCTGCCATTAAATCTTATTGGATAAAGTGCGTATGGATGTCCAAGGGCTGAAGCATAAAAATTATCTCTAGTATCACAAGTTAATAAAAACTTGCTAGGATCACTCGTCTGAGATGCTTTTAATCGAGTTGTCATTAGTTCAGTTCCAATAGGTATGCTATTGAAAGTTGGCAAATCAGCCTCATAGTTTAGATATTCATCTGCGATCCATACAATCTTATGAATTGTATCATCTGCATTTGCCCCACAAGTAGCGTAGCTAGGTAAAGATATAACTATCAAGAATGCAAGAGTAATCAATCGAATCATTTTATCGTCTTCCTGTTATCGTGTAGCTCTTGGTCGCACCCCAATCATCTATTGCGTTAATAGTCAATGAATCTATCGACGTAACACCTTCTTGTGACCAAGTAACTTCGCTAAACGGTGGAAAGACAGCAAGGTCACTTACAACACTATCCGGGGCCAGTATTTCTTTATTACTGTCATGAATTGTCATCTTTGTAAGAGCAAAATGAAAAGGCGTAGGGTTGTATAGTGTTATAGAGTTTTTATTATTGATAAAATAAATTAATTGCTCTGCCGAGTACCTATTCTTAGAGATGGATGACGGTCTATAAAATAACTTTACCTTCGTATTCATACTTATCACCAGCGAGTTAGCTGAATAGTTCTGAATAATAGGAATTTCTTGCGCTTCAATCCAAAATAAGCTCTCTATATCCTTAGCTAAACTTTCTTTGTTTAAAATTTTCAATCTAACAGCTTGTGCCTTTCCACTATCTATTTTAAATACTGGAGGAGAAGCAACGATTACTGGACTATCTTGTCCATCACTTTTAATGTCACTATTTATACTAACCACGCCAGCGCATCTTTGTTCGGATTTATTGATAATATTTAACCTCAACAATTTGTCACTTTCATCGAAAATATATCTAGTACTATCTAATACAAAAGCAGCTTGACTATACATTGAGATTGTGGAAATTATAAAAAATAATAATATACGCATCAATTTATGCACCTCGCATTTTGAATTTTATCTATGTTTACCTTCAACTGTGTCATGTCGATCTTGCAATTCTCACCTAAAGCTCCCTCAATATATACCACTTGATTGAGCTCCTTGGCTGTAATAATGATGAGGTTCCCATTACCATATCCAATTTGCTTGCCTTTACTATCTATTGCTTTGGCTCCATTTTTTAAAATACCATTCTCTCCAACTATATTAATGTAGTAGTTATAGACAGGTGTAACACTTGATTTTTTATATACTACCGCACCTCTTACAGGTTTAGATTCAAATGAACTATCTGATAGATCTACGTCAGTCTCTATATTTCGATAATCGAGGTCAATTCTATTTGTGGCATATGGTTGTAATGAGACAAGTGCAATGCCGTTTTTATTTGTTATCGTTCTTTTGATACGTACGTTTGGCAGATCCTCAACTTCGATGACAGCCAAGGTTTCTTGATTCGTTGATGATAGTCCTACCCCAGTTTTCTCGGTCCAGTATACGTTCCCTCTTACAGAACCACTAAAATGATAATCTGATTCACCATTTCCATGGTCCTCATAATAGGTGGATAGAGAATAATTTGATATATTATTTCGTGCTTGATGTCGCATTGAAAATCGCTTTGTATATTCATTATCAAAGTAGGATAGATTTGTAGAGTTCCTATCACCGTCGACAAAGGATGCAGAAACGGTTCGACTTATTCTATCTTCACTAAATGACGAGGATAAATTATACATCTGGTTTCCGTTATCATTTGTTAGTCCTAAATTTACGGTCAGGAGGAATGAGTCACCAATATTATCTTCGTAATAACTTGCATTGACCGATGTTTGAACGTCGTAAATTTTCATCGAACCTGAAATTGTGACCCCTTGTTTATTGTACTCTTGGCCCCAATAACTCTCGTTCCATAGCGATGCCGAAATATTTGATTCAAGTATTCTTGACGATACTCTCCCCTCATAACGCGATTTTGGCTTGTCATACTTATTCAATAGATAGCCATAATCAGAAAAGCTCAGGTAGTCCTCATCTTTGTAGTAGTAACTCAACAATTGAAGATTTGTTACGTCACCCAGCGATCTAGAATATTTTATATTAAAAGAGTTTCCTCTCTTTTTGTTTTTATTTTCATCAACATAAATTGAGTGATTTATAAATGTAGAAACTGCTCCTACGCTACCGAATTGTGAAGAAAATGAGAGTCCACCCGATAAGTATCCGTCACTCAATAAAATTTCACTTCCCCAAGTGATGTAGTCGCTACCTTGATAATATCCAGCACTTAAAAATAATGGTTCATCTTTAACATTAATATCATCCAAACTTAGTGAGCTCTGTTTGTAGCCTAGCGAAATACTATAATCACTTGAATTTGGTCTCATTAGCTCAGGTATAATGGTTACAGGATATAATTCTGTACGTCTTCCCCCTTGCTCATCATATATTACGACCTCAATATCACCGGTAGATACAGGTCTAAGATTCGTGATAACATAAGGGCCAGATGGATATTTATCTTGAAGTAGTAAAACTCCATTTTGGAAAACTTTAATTACTGAAGAACTATCTAAATTACCTGAAATAATTGGGGAGTAACCGACCCAACTAGAATTTTTCATGCTTTCTGAGCTCGACAGGTCCAAACCAAGGAAACTAAATGAGTTATTCATTTCACTTGTAGACTGTAATTGTCCGATTGACAAATATGATTGTATACTTGGAATTGCTTGGTATGCACTAGCCGAAGAAAAATACATCGAGTTCTTATCCATTGACACTTTAAGGCTAGCGACCCATTTATTATAGTTAATTGTAAAATCAGCATCGCCAAAGTAATCTAGATCACCTTTGAAACCGTCATAAATAGATCCATGATATGACATCCTGACAGCGTTAATACCAAAATCATAGTCAGTTATTTCTTCATCTTTCTTAAAGTAGGCTTGTGGTATATTTAATTTAATTTGCGCATGATGTGCGTCTATTTGCAATTGCGTGTGTGTTTCTAGCGCTAGATAATAACAGTCGTATTTCTCATTGTAATATTGAACATAATATTCCTGATAGTTAATCCCGCGTAGAGCTCTATTTGACTCTAACCATTTTAAATCAAAGCAAATTGATTTTTTGCTTATTTCAAAATCTCTTACAATAAAACTATGACTACCTATATATTCACCATTGACATAGACATCGAGGATGTTATCGCCCTGAAATAGCTCAAAATCATTCGATAAGTATTGCTTGAATAATTCATTTTCTATTTGGGACAAATCAAAATATGAAGTGTTTTCACGATATTCATTTGCGTGTGTAATACTTATGTTAAATAATATAAGTATCGTTAGAAGCCGAATCAACAAAGCTTGCCTCCAAATCAGCGAGCTCGAGGAGTTTTCTCAAGCTCGCTGCACCTATATTATTTACTTATATGCCACTGTGTACGATATAGTACTAGCGTACGTACCAGCCGTAGCTCCTGCTTTCAGCTTGGCCGAGAAAGCCATTGATGCAGCAGCCCCCGTTGCTTCACTTGCAGCAAATGCGACAGTCGGATTCAGGGAGTTAATCACTGTAGAGCCCGCTGCTGGTTTTGCCGTCAGCTCTACTACTGAGCCTACCGCGCTACCGTTTTCATTTCTTATACCTTCCCCACTAAGAGCAGAGCCACCCCAAGTAACGTCTGCTCCAAGCATGTTAGCGCCTGTTAGTGAAGCACATGAGCTAGTAGGATCTGGCTTTAGTTCAAACGAGACTTCAGAGCCTACTCCGTTCACTGGAACCACACCTAGTTCTACCACGTTGCCTGATGCATCAGCGCCAGCGACAAACAGTTCACAAGTTTGTGTGGTAACACTACCCATTAAAGTGATTTGTCCTTGGTTGGCATACGTAAGATGGGATGCAGATAATAATGTGACAAACAATAAAGAATTAATTTTTTTATTCATAGGAGCCTCTTGAGTAATTTGTTACTAACGATAATGTTAGGCCGCCATAGTAATTATTTTTATTTATTCCGTATGTCAGATGTTTAGGTAAATTATGTAAGAATATTCTTTAGTCACTTATCAAAGAAGGTAACTGTCCTAAAAATCTCTATTCGTTGGTTTTCGACAAATAACTTTCGATGAATCTAGGCTTTGTCATTACATAATTCGATTAGAAGACATGGTAGGCGCTGTTTTACGCGATGCATTGCAGTATCTGATAAAGAGAATGTTTTTCCTCATCAACAAAAAAGGTCCACAAACCGCTGGGGATTAAGGCTTTATGTACTGCTTCCAGTTAGTTGTTTTGTAACGAGGTTTAGGCATGAGACTGCGGCGATTGATGAGGGGATGCCGTTTGGATTGTAGCTTCTTGATTTCGTTCCATCGATTTAACCAAAAAAACTAGATAACAAACAAAACAAGATTAACCCTACAAATGAACGCACATACTCCTACACGCATCATGGAAAGAAGCTTGTTATATTCAGGACATCATATGGCTTAGAACTACAACTGCTATTGATACTTTTAAATCATGGGAGAGTGCATGAATAGTAAGAATAGAAAAAATCTAATCGAGACTCAGGAATGGGTTAATAGCTTAGTGGCATCAGACTTGAGTAGAGAACAGGTGCTAGAATCGATTATGGAAGAAATATACACCAACATAGAGATTTTAAATCTCAAAATGCAAGATTTAAAATCAATGATGAACGATAGAAAATCGCACCAAAAGGAACGCATCAAATAATTAAACTTGGTAGTAAAACCAATTTAGCCAGTGATGATTTTTACATATCGCATCTGGGCTAGATCATATATAAACAGAAGAAGCCAGGGAAAATGGAAAAGTTCAAGTTTCAAGTATTAACAACATTAATTTTATTAATCGTAGCCATTATAACCTCTTTGGTTGCAGTGAATTTTTTAGCGTTTAAAGAAGAAAGTGTTTCATTAACAAAAGAAATTATTAACGAAAAAAACAATACAATTGAGAGGGTACTTTATGAAGGTTTCGACAACTATCTAGATAACTTAAATAGTGTGAGTTTCGCGTCATCAGAAATTTTTGATGGTGTATAAAAGCAATAAGGTACCTCTTATGTATTGGTTAGAAGTTTGTAATAATGAAGAAGTAAAAAGGCTTAATGAAGTTACTATCGCTTGCTTCCAAGACGACATTAAGTTGTTGGTTGAGAATAAAAGTGACTTACCAAAACTCGAAAGAACTCTTTATAAGTTAAAGGGCGCTGCGTTGTGTTTAGATATGGATGACCTAACTCAAGCAATTATCGTGACTGAATACAAAATCATGCTTGGCCAAGTATCTGGATTAAAACAAGACATTGATTTACTGGCTGTTATGATGAGAGATAAGATCAATCTGTTAGATAAATATCAATCCTAACTAAAGTGTAATTTTCATGACAATTCGATCGTTTTTATAGCATTACCAAAATTTTTATGACAAGTGTGTGCTTGGAGAAACGTCAAAATCCAAATAAAAACGCCAGCGAATTCGCTGGCGTTTTTTGTTATGACTCAATTCTATACAATGAATTTGTTCAGAATTGCATCTTGTTCACGTACATTCTCAGTCTGAACCTGCATCGCCATATTGGCTTCTTCGGCTGCATCGGCAACCTGAGTAGACAAATCTTTAATCTTAACCGTATTGGTATTGATCTCTTCCGCTACGAGGCTCTGTTCTTCCGCTGCGGATGCAATCTGCATGTTCATATCCGAAATACGCTGAATGGCCTCACGGATACGTTCCAATGCACCGTTGGCAGCTTGCGCTTTGTCTACAGCATCAATCGCAGTGTTTTTACTCTCGTTCATTGCCGCCGATACCGAGCTAGCACCCGCTTGAAGCTGTTCAATCATGCTGCGAATTTCAGTGGTTGATTCCTGAGTGCGCTGCGCTAGAGTACGTACTTCATCTGCCACCACGGCGAAACCACGACCCGACTCACCAGCACGCGCCGCTTCGATTGCTGCGTTCAAAGCAAGTAAGTTAGTTTGGTCAGCAATATCGTTGATAACCTTTAGAATGGTTTCAATATTCGCAGTCGCAGACTCTAATCCCTGAACCTCTTCGACAGCTTGGTCGATACGAGCAGACAGCATATCAATCGATGCGGTAGTAGCACTCACAACAGATGAACCATCTTGGGTTGCATCATCGGCTTCTTTGGCTGCACCTGCCGCTCCTTGAGCGTTGTTTGCGACTTCCGTTGCCGTCACCGCCATCTCATGCATTGCAGTAGCCAATTGCTCAAGTTCATGGAGCTGACTTTGCATTGCCGCAGCCGACTGTTGAGAGCCTTGTACTGTCATTTCGGTGCCGCGCAATATCTCAGCACCAATCGCTTTAGATTGCTGAATCTGCTTCTGCAGGGTTTCGGTAAAGGTGTTGAACCCTCCCGCCAGTTCAGCAAATTCCTTATCGGTGTTGGTATCTAGACGTTTAGTCAGATCCCCTTGTCCTGACGCTACATCCTTAATCGCTTCGTTAAGTGTTGCTAATGGACGCATCAGTACTTTGATCAAGAAGCTCAATACAACCACACTCAAGATCACACCGATAACCACATAGATAATTGAGCTGTTACGCATGTCTGAAATGGCTGCAAAGGCGATCTCTTCATCCACAACCGCACCGATATACCAGGTCTCTGAAGGGACTTTCTGGAAGCGAACCATCAATTGGACACCGTCCTGTTCGAGTCTCTGAGTGCCCTCTTGTACTTTAGCTTGTGGTAAATACTTGGTTAGATTCTCGCCGTTATTCGCCGTATCAGGGTGAGCAATAGTAGTGCCATCCGCTGTGACGATAAACAGATACCCCGCATCAAGAAGGTTGATGCTGTTTACAAGGTCGGCCAATCCACTGAGCTCCATATCGTAGAACATACCTGCCATAAACTGACCATTCTCTTTCACTGGAGTACCAATAGAGATGATCACTTTCTTGGAAGAGACGTCAACGTAAGGGTCAGTAACCACTAAACGACCTTGCGCTTTCGCATCCTTAAACCAAGGGCGAACACGCGGGTCATAGTCAGGGCCGGCTTCCCAACCATCGTCATTCTCAACGACAAAACCATCCGCTTCATAGCCGAATCCTACCGCAAGGAAACTTCTTTTTAGATTTGGCTTTTCTAGAATCTCTTTCACCAGTTGGCGATTCTGTGGATCAAGCTCGATCACTTCGGTGGTGGATTGAGCAAGAGACTTCTTACTCTCCATTTCTGATACCACCGTATTACTGACACCTTTAACCATTTCGGTCAGGCTAGTATCAACCAGATCTTCAACTTCATTTTTAACAGTACGTAATTGTTGAATAGACAGCAGTGTAACGGTGACCAATAGCAGTGCAGACGAAGCAGCAACGATTTTTTGGCTAAATCTCATAGGTTCCCTCAATTTGATAGCAAACTTATAGTTATTGTTGTAATTATAGTTATCGCCCGACTTAACGTTTACTTAAGAAATTTCCTACATTTTCTCTATTAAGTAAATTCCACAACAGACGAAAATGCCAACAACTGCACAAATAAAAATGTATGGTCCGCCCCGTTATTGCAACTACAATTTAGTAATAACGGAGTTGGTTTGCGCTAATGTATTCGGAG
>NZ_JBNJOH010000057.1:0-23070 GCF_050113735.1 Vibrio sp. TRT 2004
TAAGGATTGATTAGACATCAGCAGTAAACTGAGCGGATACCGCTCAGGGTTGTTTAGAGTCGCGGTTAATTCGTGTCTGACCTGATGATGATTGTGCACTAATTGTTCGTTTATCGATATCTCTTGTTTTAAGCGGGCAAGATAAGCTTGATTAGTGGGCGAGTAGGGTTTGCCTAACGTTTCGGCTAACTCATACTTAGCCTTCAAGTTGCGTTGTTGTAAATCGTCGATGGTATTTGAGAGGTAATTGATCGTGCCTTGATAATTGTCATACAAACTTTCTTTACTATTTGCAATGTATTGACGATTAATAGGCCGTGTTTACTCGCCTGTGGTGTACACTTAAGACCTATTTATAAAAGAAACAAAGGCTTAATGGTTGAGGGACTAATGAAGCATTTATCTAGTCGAATTTGGTTGTGTTCCCTTCTGGGACTAATGGTTGTAGTGAGTGCATTCACCAGTTATTCCGTGCGAGCCTCGGCAGAGTCACCGTCTAAAGCTGAGCAAACCCTAGAAAAAATTAATTTAGATTTGAAAGAGTTATCCGATGCTCTATTGACCAGTACTGGGCAAGATAAGGATGCGTTGCAGCTTAAATTATTCCAGAAGAACGAAGAGTTGCGCTCGGCACTAGCCAGCGCTATTGAACGTGATTCGCTTCCAAAGCAAACCTTGATTTCTCAAGTTGAGATGCAACAAAACTACTCACAGGGTGCCAGTGTTTATTTAGAAGGCAAAATCAAAGATCTTAATGAAAAGATCAATGGTGCCAAAGATGATGAACGCCTAGCTCTGCTCAATGATTATCAGGAATTACAGCACTACTTTGACAGCGTCATTGAGTCTAGCTGGCAGAACATTGAATGGTTGACCAAGCTCGGGGTGGATGAAACAGCTGCAACGGAAAGTTTTCGCGACTTAGTGAGCAAGAGATTGCGCCTTATGTCAGCGTCTGTGGAGTATTTCAATCAGCAAGTCAGTGTTGTGGGCAAACAGTTATCGGCTAGTCCGGAATCTGAAAAGTCGTCCTTACAGCTGTCTCAGCTAGTGCTTAAGCAGCGTATGTCAATTGCGGTTGAAAGTCTCAGCTCTCTGATTTCGATCGCTGACCAGCTGGATATCAATACCTCGGAATACAAGCGCCTGATGTTTGAAGTGACCGGCAGTATCACTCAGGATCTGTTTGATGGTCAGGTGCTGATTTCTATTATTTCCCATTGGTCGACCAATATCTGGGACTGGTTAGCCAACAATGCACCACAGCACCTGTTCCAGCTATTCATCTTTTCGCTGTTGCTACTTGCCACCAAGATGATGGCGAAGCTGACGCGTAAGGTGGTCAGTAAAACCGTGGTGTCGAAGAACCTGAAGCTTTCTCAATTGATGCAGGACTTCTTCGTCGGCATGTCGGGCAACATTGTCTGGGTGATCGGTATACTGGTTGCTCTGTCTCAAATCGGCCTTAACTTAGCACCGGTACTGACCGGTTTCGGTATTGCTGGTGTCATTATCGGTTTCGCCTTGCAAGATACCTTATCCAACTTTGCTGCGGGTATGATGCTGCTCATTTACCGTCCATTTGATGTCGGTGATTTTGTCTTTGCCGGAGGCGTGGATGGTAAGGTAAGCCACATGAGCCTGGTCAATACAACGATCAAAACCTTTGATAACCAGATCATCATTATTCCGAACAGTAAGATTTGGGGCGATGTGATTAAAAACGTTACCCATGAACGTCTGCGCAGGGTAGATATGGTGTTTGGTATTGGTTATGGCGATGACCTGCTCAAAGCTGAGCGTGTGTTGACTGAGATTGTGACGGCTCACCCAGCCGTGCTGCGCTCGCCTGAACCAAATATCAAAGTTCATACCTTAAATACTTCGTCGGTCGACTTTATTGTTCGCCCATGGGTAAAAACCGATGACTATTGGGATGTATACTGGGATGTAACCAAAGAGGTGAAGTTAAGGTTTGACCGCGAAGGGATTTCAATTCCTTTCCCTCAACAGGATGTTCACTTGCATATGGTCAAAGACAACCCGCCGAATCAACAATAAACAGAGAGCGCCATCAGGCGCTCTTTTTTATGCTTCTATCTCTGCAAAGAAAGTAATGACCGGCTCTTCAGCTAACACGCCGTCCAGTTGACTAATCAAATGCTGAAAGTAAGGCTGCTGACAATGGAAGTCGAACGCTGACTGGTCGGCAAACTGCTCCTGAAAAACGAAACGACCTGCGACCTTACTATCCTGAAGTAAGCGATATGAGATGCAGCCGGGTTCGTTACGTGTTGGTTCAATAAGTGCAGTGAGTAGTGACAACAGATGTTGCTCTGAACCTGACTTAGCGTTGAATTCTGCGCTGAGATTAATCATGGTGATTCCCTTTATAAGTAACGGCCTTGACGCTGAAGGAATTCAATCTTGTATCCATCAGGGTCAGTAATAAAAAAGAAAGTGACGAGGTGAGTGCCGTTGTGGTCAAAGGCTTTGACATCAGAGGCTTCAATGCCGAGTGCGGTAATGCGTCGATGTGCCTGCTCTATATTCTCTACACTGACGGCAAGGTGACCATAACCACTACCATGGTTATATGGTTGTTGTTGGTCATGGTTATGTGTCAGTTCGAGTTCGAACCCCGTTTCTGTGTTAGCCAGATAAGTTAAGCTAAAGCCATCAAATACAAACTGATCTTTGACCTCTAACTCAAGAGCTTGACGGTAGAATGAGATCGATTGGTCAAGGTCTTTAACCCTGACCATGGCGTGAATTAGTTTTGTCATAACTGCCTCTTAATCTTGATACTGCTAGCTTAGAGGCAGGTCGGAGCGGTTTGGTAGTACCGGAGTACGACAGGCTAGATTTTTTGTCCGTGCTGGTTCAGTTGTTGTTTAACCATCTCCATCACGTTGTCAGGATGGCGCAGATAAATCAGGCAGGCGCAGCGCAATAGTGAGGTGAAATTGTTAATCTCGCCATTGTATTGCAAGGCTTCATTATGAATCGTGCTGATGAAGCGAGCCAATGTCAGATCTTGTTGTTCGGCGATCTCTTCGAGGATTTGCCAAAAACTCGCTTCAAGCTTGATGCTGGTAGCATGACCATCAATCCGGATAGAGCGGGCAATAGTTTGGTAGTTTTCCTGAGGTTGCTGAGAGAATATTTCACACATAAATGACGGCCTGAGCAGGGAAAACGGACATTTTTAACTGCTTCAGTGGTGAGAGTCAATTTTCGCCAAGGATAAAAAACGCCCCGAAGGGCGCTAAGTAGTGCGAGTTTTAATTCATCGTGTTATTTCACTTGTTGTTTAATGAACTCACCTAGCTCTGAGTGGTGCATGATTTTTGACACTGGCAGAATCTTATCTGCGGGTCCCCAGGCAAACACATTCACTGGTGTATGAGTATGTGTACCTGTACCCCAAACGATGTTTTGCCCCGTTGCCTGTTCACGGGCAAGTAGGTTGCCGCGGTCGTTGTAAGGGAAGAAAGCGTCAAAATCATTAATCGCCGGAACCTGTTCTTCAGCTAAGTACTTATGTTGCGCTAAACGGTATGGATTGGGTTTACTCGCTAAGACGTTTTTCGCTTGCTCGGCTGTGATTGGGAACTCGCTATTGCTATTCACGATCTCTGCTAGCTTCTCCGGTGTTTGTTGCGCTTTGTCCAGTTTCTGGAACTCGCTGATCATGCCATAGTAGCTCTGTTTCTGATTGTAGAGGCCATCAAGAATATCAAAGGCGCCAAAGTTAAAGTTAGGTGCGTAATCGCGCTTAGCAAATGCTTCGCCGGAACGTTTTTGCGGCTTTGGTAAATCTTTCGATGAGTAACTAAAGCCGAATGAGCCAGTTTCGTGATCTGCGGTAACAATGATTAGCGTGTCGTCACGACCTTGTGCCCACTCATAAACAGACTGTACTGCTTCATCGAATTTGATCATTTCATGCAGCATGGTGCCGGCATCGTTGCTGTGACCAGCCCAGTCGATCTGACCACCCTCAACCATTAGGAAGAAGCCATCTTGGTCTTTTGACAAGATGCTAAGCGCTTTATCAGTCATCTCTTTCAGGCTTGGCTGAGTGCGTTCAACACTGTCTTTGCTGTTGCTGTAAGCAATACCATCATCCATGCCTGAGTACGCGAACAGGCCAAGTAGTTTGTCACCGTCAGCTTTATCCATCATGGTGCGGTTAAATGCCAGCTGGTAGCCGTCATCTTTTGCTTCGCTAATCAGGTTACGCTCGTCTTTACGTTTAGATTTCAGGTAAACGTCACCTTGAGTGAGTGTTTGCAGAGCCTTGTAGGTCGCGCCTTTTTCGTTGGTTGATTTCGGGATCCAGTGACGCAGGCCACCAGACAACATCACATCGACGCCAGTCTCTAGCATATCGGCAGCGATATCGTTCTCTAATGAACGATGCGGCTGATGAGCAGCAAAGGCAGCCGGCGTCGCATGGGTCATGCGAGTATCCGAAACTAAACCTGTCGCTTTGCCAACGCGTTTGGCTTGTTCTAATACCGTCTCAACATGGTTGCCTTGTGAGTCGACACCAATGACTTCAGAACCTGTGTAAATACCAGTAGCCAGCATCGTTGCTGAACAGGCTGAATCGACGACGATTGCGTCTTGCGGATGAGTGAGTGAAGAACCTATCACACCTTCCTGTGCCAGCTTATAAAGGGCCGTTGTATTGCCTTTGTAAATTGAGTTAGGCGCCTGGTTTGCGTATGTTTCTAGCAGACCAACTTGTTGCGGGCCCATGCCGTCACCAATCATCAGGATAACGTTTTTGATTTCTGCAGAAAGTGCGTTAAAAGAAAGTGCAGAAGTCGCTACAGCGGCAATAATAGGTTTAGTTAGGTGCTTCATTGCATTGTCCTTATTTCTAAAAGCGACACGATTAAAACACCGATTTATGGCAGAGATGTTTCACATTTATGGCATGAATATAAAATTGAGCTTTTATTCGATTTTGACCGCAGCAATAAAAAAAGCTCACCAAACGGTGAGCTTTGAGCTTAAGGAAGGAGATAAGCAATGACTAAAGAATCGGTCTAGCTTGCTGCCGCATTGATGACAGCCAGATTGAATTCACTGCGAGCATTCTGAGCCTGCTCTGACGCCGCTACTTTGGCATCCTGAGCCTTTGATACTGCATCAAGCGCACTTTGAAGCTCATCTTGTAGTTCTTGAGGGAGATGGTGGTCTGAGAACTCTTGTTCTCCATCATGTTCTAAAGCGAATGCGCGAATACGTTTTTTCACTTTCATCACGTTAGCAAGCGCTTCACGCTCTAGCTCAGCCGCTTCTTGCGCTGCATCACGACTACGTTCAAAACGCGCTAATGCCATACCTTCAGAAGACCAAGGATCCATTTCTGGCAGGTCTTCGATGTTGATTGTCGGCTCAACATAATCTGCCTGATGACGCAGATCGAGGCTGGTAGCGCGAACCGCTGAAATCATCAACATCACAGAGATACCAAGTAGTGGCAGACCGCCAACAATCGCAGCAGTTTGTAGTGTACTTAAGCCACCCAGGAACATCAGTACCGTTGGCAGGAATGACAGGGTGAAAGCCCAGAACATACGGTTCCAACGCATTGGCTCTTCAGTGACATTGTTCTGAACCACTGAAGCCAGAATGTATGAAATAGAGTCAAACGTTGTTGCGGTGAAGATAATACACAGAATCGTGAACACGGCGATAACCGCGGTGCCCATTGGCAGTGAACTCAACATAGAGAAGATCGCTTTGGTTGCGCCTTCACTGTTAAGAATACCGACTACATCCAGTTCTCCTGATAGTTGCAGTGACAGGCCATAGTTCCCGAGAATCATAAAGAACAGGAAACAGCCCATAGAGCCAAAGAAAATCGAGCCTGAAACCATCTGTTTAATCGTACGACCGCGAGAAATACGTGCCACGAACAGCCCCATACTAGGCGCGAATACTAACCACCAAGCCCAGTAGAAAATGGTCCAGTCTTGTGGGAAGTGGGTGTTATCAAAGGTACCGTAACCACCGAATGGTTCAGCCCAGGTCGCCATAACAAAGAAGTTAGACAACATCCGACCGATCGAGTCTAAGCCCGTTTCCAGCATGAAAATGGTCGGTCCTGCTGCAAGGACGAAAGCGAGCAGACCCATCGCACCCCAGAAGTTGATGTTACTCAGCACCTTAATCCCTTTCTCCATACCGGCGTAAGAAGAGTAGGCAAAAATCGCGGTACAGATAAGTAATACCACAATCTGGCTAAATGTGGTTTGTGGAATACCGAACAGGAAGTTTAGGCCTTCACCAATAAGCGGAGCCGCTAAGCCTAGTGTCGTTGCCGCACCACCTAACAGGCCGAAGATAAACAGCACATCAACGATTTTACCAGCAGCGCCTTTGGTGCGTTCTTCACCTAATACCGGCATTAGGGCGCTGGATACTTTCAATACGGGTTGTTTGCGAACATAGAAGAAGTAAGCGATTGGCAGGGCAGGGATAAGGTAAATTGCCCAAGCGATTGGTCCCCAGTGGAAAAGACCGTAGGTGGCAGCCCAGCGAACGGCTTCTTCGCTACCTGGTTCCAGTTGGAACGGCGGAGACTGGTAGTAATAGGCCCACTCGATGCAGCCCCAATAGAGGATACTGGCGCCGATACCACCACAGAACAGCATTGCCGCCCATGACGCCGTGGCAAATTCTGGTTCTTCGTCCGGGTCGCCCAGTTTGATTTGTCCCATGTCACTGAAAATGACATAGATCATGAAGAAAAAAGCACCTAGGCCAAGGGCCAGGTAGAGGAAACCGAGTTTATCGGTCATAAATGTTTTTGCTACAGCAATCCAATCTGCCCCTTGTTGAGGGAATAAGATCAAAGGAAAGACAATCGCAAGAAGGAGGGCGATAGCACCGAAAAAAGTCGGTTTATCAATAAGTGAAAATGAGTTGCGCACAGTTGTTTTCCATAATTATGAGTACCTTAATTATGGATTCGCTGTGCTTTTATCGACAAACGAAGTTATTTGTCGACATGAGCACAGGCGTTGATAGAAAACGTCTCTACTGGCTAAAGTTAAAGGATAGCCAGTAGGATTCCGCCTACGGTTGCCGCTGCGGAAAGATATTGCCCCGCAGAATAAGAACCGTCTTCCTCTTCTTTGATCTTATCTGGATGATCCATGCCTAACGCGCCGTGTGCGAACGACTCAACTTTGTCACCGACAGTTTTGTTCTCATTCTTCGCTTGTACACCTTCTTTCTCAATTTCCTGTAGTGCAGCTAGAAGTGCCTTACCTTCCTCGGAAAGGGTTACTTTATTCTGCTCGACTTTAAGTGGAGCAGGGTTGGTGGTTGCACTAACTGCATTGGCTTGAGGTTTTACCTGCTGGGTTGGGGACAGCTTAGCTGGCTCCATTCCTACTGGGGTCATAATGATCTCCTTACATCATCCTCAGACAATATATCGGCTGCTTGATGAAAAACTTGTGCAAAATATGCGAGATTTGTATGAAAAAAGACCAAGCATAAACCGTGCCCAGTTATCACGTCGTTAATATTTTTTAACAAAGCGTAACGGGGGCATTGTTATCAAGCAAGAGCAGTGCCTATTTACAGATTAGCTGATCATTTCGTGTTGCTAAGTGCTGGAAGGCCGCAAGGCGGTTTTCTGCTTTTATGTAACGCGTCGGAGGCGCCAGTACGTGCAGGCGAAAATCACGATGATTATCAGGCTCGATAGTTGGCGAGCTTGTCGGTGTGATGACGACGATGTTAAGGCTGGGCATTCTTCGCAGTAAAGAGGCTTCGATTCCTAGACCTTGTTCAGTGTGAAACTTTCCTGCGATATGGATGATTTGATGACGAGGATTCTGCTTTAAGTAATCACTGATTGACTCTGCCATTGTTTCATCCCACGTGACTTGCGCTGCATATTGGCGCTCAGATTGTTCTGGTTCTCCATGATGCATAGATGCCATAAACTTCTCTTTGTAGGGGCTAGAGCCCGTCTCGATCTCTCGGGCAAGATGCTGTCTCTCTTCATTCGAGAGTTTGTCTAGATAGCCGATACCCTGATGCCCAATACAGCGCACGAGAGGTTTAGGAGCGTTTGATGCAATGACGTCCAGTGAATTCGATTTGGCGAACTCGACCAGTGCTCGGTAGTCGCTCTCATAGTTAGGCCAGCCATTGGCGGTTTTGATCAGGGTCTGCTCGCCGATTTCACCATCAAGGTATGCATCCAATACTGACTGTTTGTCGCGTGCAAACTGTTCCATGGAGATCGTCAGGTGTGGGCTAGTGCGAAACAGCTGTTTGACGAGGTCGGTCTGAAAGCGGTGAATTGCGCTGTGTGTATGCCACTCACCAACCAGTATCACGTTGGCCTTCGTTAACGCGTCGGGTAGAGAATCGATTGATATCGGCTCGTTGTCTGGACTATAGAGTTGATAGTCATAGAAACTGACGACACCTTGTGACTCGTGAGTAGGGTCGGCAGATGAGCAGGCGGTAAGGGCAATAAAACTCAATAAAACGGCGATATACCGAAGCATGATAGCAGCCTCCATTAACTTGAGCGGCAATAGTAATGGAGACTGTGAATGAACTCAATGAAAATGAGAATAATTATCGATTTTGGTTTATTGCTTGCGGTAAACCCGAATCATAAAGTCAGCCTCACACTCAAACAGTGTAGCCGATTTTAATTTTTCTCTAAGTGCGTCATCGGCTTTCCATGCAAATGGCGTCATTTGCAGCAGGTCGAAGCCATCCCCATCACTCAGCTTCATCGTGTAGCTTAGCGTCTCTTGATGCTCTAGAGCGAAACCTTCGATCGCTTCCGTTTCTTCACTATGTAAGCGAACATCGGGGTAGATCTCTTCTCTCAACTGATAGAGATGACGACCGGCAGGTGTGACCGTGATTACAACCCCATTTTCCGTCGTAACTCGATTGAGTTCTTGAGCATGACAAGGAGCGTAGATGCGGAGTACGGCATCAAAACTGCCATCAGCAAAAGGCAGCCTATGGCTTGAAGCTACCGAAAACTGACAGTTTGGATAGCGCTTAGCAGCGTAACGAATCGCTACTTTAGAAATATCTAAGCCATAAGTCGCGGAGTTCGCATCTTGTTGCTTTAGTGACTCAGATATTGCAGTTGTGTAGTAGCCTTCCCCGCAACCAATATCCAGTAAGCGATGCTTGCTGTTGATCAGCAGATCTGAAATCAAGTCTGCCACTCGTTGCTTCATCGGCTGGTAATGGTCTTTATCGAGAAAGCGTCGACGAGCTTGCATCATCTCTTTATTGTCACCGGGATCTTTCGAGCGTTTATGCTGCACAGGCATCAAGTTGAGATACCCCTCTTTGGCGAGATCAAAAGAATGATTATTCTCGCAGCGATAGGTACGCTCGCTGAGAGAGAGAGGGTGGTGACATAATGGGCAGGTGTAGGACATAACTGGCTCTAATCGATACTGAGTGGGCGAAGTTTATCAGGAAGCAGGGCAGCAGACTAGCGGTGACCTGACGGGTCTTTTAACGAGGTAATCAGGAATTAATTTCGAGGAGAGAAAATGTCGCAGGACGTTATCCTGCGACAAAAGCCGTTAGTTTGCCGAAATGGTGGTCACTAGCTCATAACCTTCGCCAGGTTGCAGCGACTTTCCTTGCTCAAGAGATGGAGCATGAAGGGTCGACTCAACACACAGGAAGGTTTGGTAGCCGTTGTCTTCCATGTCAGCCATAGATGTTGCGCCTTCTGCCCATGGGTTCCAAAGAACGGCTGAGTTATGCCCCTGATTCTCCACTTTGATGGTGCGATTCAGAACGGGATCTTGAACCAGAATTTCTTGCTCTGGCTTAGTGTAAACACGATCAATGGTGTCGGTGAGTTTGAGTACCTCACCACCTTGGCATCGTTTTCCTGCCTGTAAGCTATCTATGTACTCTGAACCCATACCTGTCGTTTGAGCCTGAGCGATGTCACCAACGTTTAGGTAAGTGTGCAACGCGCCAGAGAACATCCAAGATTTGTCGTCGGTATTGGTCACTTTTAGCGTGACTTTAAGCTTTTCCGTCACTTCAACAATCAGGCGAGCATCAAATTGATACGGCCAGATTGCTTGTGTCTCTTTACTATCGCTCAGGCCTAGCTCAACGATAACACCATGTTCATTTTCACGATGTTCAATCAGTTGCCATTGCGACGAGCGCGCAAAGCCATGCGCGGGAGCGGCAATTCTGCCAAACCAAGGCCAGCAAACAGGAATGCCGCCACGTAGTGCAGCGCTACCATCAAAAATAGCCTCTTCGCTCATCCAGATCAGTTCAGGCTGATCAACTGGCTGAAACGAAACGACATGACCGCCGTGCAGAGCTATGCCTGCGGTGGCTTTATCATGAATAATGCGAACGATTTTAACCTTGTCTTTTTCGACGATAGTGACGTTGTCAGAAAGAACGGTTAAAGCAGGTAGTTGAGTTAAATTCATTCTATTGTCCCTGATGAGAGAAATTACATTCAACTGTCCACTCGGTAGCAATGAACAATGGGCTGTAATCTCGATAGTATTACCAAACCAACAGATACTAAAAAGGCGACTCAAGAGCCGCCTTTTCTTTAACGAAATTCTTCGCTAAACGCTGACTAAGTAAAAATTACTTAGAGATGTGAGCGATTAGGTCTAGAACTTTGTTTGAGTAACCGATTTCGTTGTCGTACCAAGATACAACTTTAACGAAGTTATCAGTTAGAGCGATACCAGCTTTAGCATCGAATACTGAAGTTTGAACTTCACCGATGAAGTCTTGAGATACAACTTGATCTTCAGTGTAGCCTAGAACGCCTTTTAGTTCGCCTTCAGAAGCTTCTTTCATTGCTGCACAGATAGCTTCGTAAGATGCGCCTTTCTCTAGGTTAACTGTTAGGTCAACTACAGAAACGTTAGCTGTTGGTACGCGGAAAGCCATACCAGTTAGTTTGCCGTTTAGTTCTGGAAGAACAACGCCTACAGCTTTAGCAGCACCAGTTGAAGATGGGATGATGTTCTGAGAAGCACCACGACCACCGCGCCAGTCTTTAGCAGAAGGACCGTCTACAGTTTTTTGAGTTGCTGTAGTAGCGTGAACTGTAGTCATAAGACCAGATACGATACCGAACTTGTCGTTAAGAACTTTAGCAACAGGCGCTAGACAGTTAGTAGTACAAGAAGCGTTAGAAACGATGTCTTGACCAGCGTAAGTAGCGTGGTTAACGCCCATTACGAACATTGGAGTAGCGTCTTTAGAAGGGCCAGTTAGAACAACTTTCTTCGCACCAGCAGTGATGTGCTTACGTGCAGTCTCGTCTGTTAGGAAAAGACCCGTTGCTTCAGCTACTACGTCAACACCGATTTCGTCCCATTTTAGGTCTTCTGGGTTGCGCTCTGCAGTAACACGTACAGTTTTACCGTTAACGACTAGGTTACCACCTTCAACTTCAACAGTACCGTTGAAACGGCCGTGAGTTGAGTCGTACTTAAGCATGTATGCCATGTAATCTACATCGATAAGGTCGTTGATACCTACTACTTCGATGTCTGCGCGCTCTTGTGCTGCACGGAATACGAAACGACCGATACGGCCAAAACCGTTAATACCTACTTTGATAGTCATTATAGTTGCTCCACAACTTAATTTCTGATTAAAGATAACTGGTAGTAAAATTACAGAATCCAGTCAAAATCTGCAACAGATAATCGGACTTAACTTGTTTAAAGTCAAAAAAAAGCGTCGCTTTTTTTCACAATTAGTCGCAAATGGTCATGTTTTGAACGGATTACTGGTTTTTTCCCTAACCAGTTGACGTAAAATAGTTCAGATGTTGACAGCTGTGCTGAAAGTTTAACCATCCTGTCATGGTCTCAAAGTATGTGCTACAAAGGTTATTATTCGCAAGTTTTTCGCGAAAAAAGTCAGAATAAAAAATGAGAATGTGGAGATTTAAGCCCGTGAAACATAAGGTAGAAAAGGTTGTTAAGCCTGATGAATACTGGCGTGAGATGTTGTCTGATGAGCAATATCGTATCTGTAGGGAGCAAGGTACAGAAGCACCGTTTTCCGGTAAGCTACTGCATAACAAACAAACCGGAGTTTACTCTTGTACGTGCTGCCAAGCACCACTATTCACCTCAGACAACAAGTACGATTCGGGGTGTGGTTGGCCTAGTTTTGATGCCCCTATCAATAGTGAGGCGATTCGCTATTTAGAAGATCTCAGTCACGGAATGGTGAGAATTGAGATTAGATGTGCAGCGTGTGATAGCCATCTGGGTCACGTTTTTCCTGATGGACCCAAGACGACAGGTGAGAGATTCTGTGTGAACTCTGTGTCGTTAATTTTCAACAATTCATAAAAATAGCGGTGATTTAATCACCGCTATTTGTTTTATCCTTTCAATGAATGGTTTATGGCTACTTAAACCTAGGGACGATTGACGCGTTAAATGTCCCGTTGTTCACCATCTCTTCTATCTCCTCTGCAATATCATCTAACTGGCTATAAGTACTGCTATCAAAACCGTATAGCAATTGCAGCTCACTTTTCGAAGCAATTGGTACGTTGAAGCGTTGCGCTACCATAGTCCAAATATATGCCTCTTCTTTATCGCCGAGTCGATAGGTGGTGCTCGCCAAGGATTTGAATATTTCAGTGTTAACTTTGCCGCGCTTAGTGAGTTCTAGTGCATGAACGAGAAGTTGTCGAGTTTTAGCTTGATCTCTGCTGGTATAGAATGTTGCCAAAGCATACTGCATCTCAGCTGTTTCGAGAGACGGTGTCCCTTCTAACTGCAAAAACGCTCGACGGGCAGGGTCACTGCCGGTTTGACTCCATAAAAAATAGAGAGATTGAGGGGAATCGGATTTTTCTAGTCGGGAGACAATGGCCTCTAAGTCTTGGCCTGAGTTAATTAATGCATCAAAGCGACGTTGTTTGAGTCCTGACTGATCAATGGGTTGAATTTGAGAAGCAAGTTCGAGGCACTTCTTGTAGGTTGAAAGTAGTGCGTACTCTTTGATGTAGTTATCGTCGTTCGGGTTTTTCAGCACTTCGAAGCGATGCCATATTAGATCAGTCCGTGGCACTCGACACTGACCGTCTCCGACATTAAGTCGTTGGCATTGAAGCCCTGGATTATCATTACAAAGTTGTTCAGTATTCTTGTTTCCTTCAAAACAACCAGTGAGCGCAATACTGGCGCTCAGCAAAGTGAGGACATTCGTTAGTTTCATATTATTATTGCTTGTGATCCGTTACGCTTATTATTAGCAGTTGCCTTGACTCAAGCTCCCAGCCAGTTAATGTTCGTCTATCTTGATTGATTATAGGATATACCATGGACGCAGAGCAGTTAATTAACGCCATCACACCAGAGGCATATGAGCGTCTACTTTTTGCTGTAGAAACAGGTAAGTGGCCTGAGGGTACCCCACTTTCTCAACAGCAGCGAGATTCTTGTATGCAGGCTGTGATGTTGTATCAATCTAAACACAATTCTGAAGCTCAGCACATGACGGTTGCCAAAGGTGGAGAGATTAGCTTTAAGTCTAAAGCGGAACTGAAGAAGCAATTCCAGCAGGGGCAAGAGGATATTGTCCGCGTTAATCCTAATTTGAATGACTAACGCTTCAATAAACCAAAAAAGCAGGCACGATGCCTGCTTTTTTATCGGTGGTTAAACCGTTAACCGCAGCACTTTTTGAATTTTTTGCCGCTACCACAAATACAGGGGTCGTTACGACCGATTTTCAACTGGCTAATGGTTTGGCTCAATCGAACATCTGTAGGCTTTTGTTCTTCGGGGAACGTGCCGTCGATATAGAACCAAAGGCCGCCTTCTCGAACGAATCTTGAGCGTTCTTCTAAACAGTACTGCTGGCCATCTTGATTGAAAAAGGCTTTGAATGTGACAAAACCTTCGTTGTCATCCTTGCCTGACTCCGTGCCGACAACGTCTAAGCCGCACCAATCACTGTTAATTGACTCAGCTATCTCGTCACGCTGCTGCGAAGCGTTGCAACTCGGGTGATATGTGTTTACCACATAGTCTACTAAGCCTTTTACGTGTGCTGAGTAGCGCGAACGCATCAGTTGTTCCGGGGTTTTGGCTAGTGCATGGTTGTTATGGATAGGTTCACAACAGACGGTGTAATCTTGTGAACTGCCACAAGGACACGAACTCATAAAGACTCCAATTAATTCGTTTTAACCGATAGAAGATCAGCCGTCCATTTCACCGATGAGTCGTAACACTCGCTTAGAATGTCATGATCTAAGCCAATGTTCTCACATCGCTGATGGACTTCGTCCCACTCAGCGTGTTCGTACGCTTTGGTCAGGGTGAGAATGTCGCCAAGTATGCCTTTGTTGGCAATAATTGCGAGTTTTATCGTTTGGTCGATTGAGATTTCTTCAAGAATTTGTGCCAGTGGGCGATCTAGTAAACTGTCCAATAGCGAAAACATGCCGGTTAAGAATGCATGTCCTGGTTCGAGTTTTGCGTCAAGATTAGAGGCCAGCAGCTCACAGTATCGCGCTCTTTGAATGGACAAGCCATACAAGTAATCTGGTTTGCTATTTTGCGTAGAGGCAAGCGCGACGAGAGAAATAAACTTACGCAGTTTCTCTTCCCCTAGATACACCAGCGCTTGCTTGAAAGATTGGATTTTTGAGCAAACGATAGAAGAGGAATTAACAAAGGCCAGTAACTTATAGGACAGCGTCAGATCTTTGGTGATGAGTGCTTCAATTGCCGTGTAATCCATATCTGGTTTAGACACTTCGGTCAGTAACTGAACTACTGTCATGAAGGACGGTTCAAGCGATTTACGGCTGATCATTTCGGGTTTGCTGAAAAAGTAGCCCTGAAAATAGTCAAATCCAGCGGATTTAGCTTGTTCGAACTCTTCATAGGTTTCCACTTTTTCTGCGAGAAACTCAATATTGGAACCTGCAAGTCTGAGTATAAAAATACGAGCTTTTTCGATAGAAACTTGGCGGATATCGAATTTGATCAGGGAAATGTAAGGTAAAAATGGTTTCCATTCTCTGGTTGGCACAAAATCATCGAGTGCCATCTTATAGCCAAGGGCTGACATCTCTTTAACAGCCTGCAATAACTCTTTAGTGGGGGCACAGTTTTCTAAGATTTCAACGACGAGACTGTCTGATGGGAAAAGGGTCGGCACCTTATTAATCAGGCTTTGGTAAGGGAAATTGACAAAGCCTAACTTGTCTCCCAACGTTTCATAGTGAGTAGAAAGGAAGTGATCTGACAGCAGGCGGCTTGTCGCTTGCTCAGGATCAATATCTGGAAACGTGTTTTGGGGACCATCCCTAAACAGGAGCTCATATCCAACCGTGTGTTTATCTTTATTGAGAATGGGTTGTCTTGCTATATACGAGTGTTTCAAGGTAGTTACCGCGCTTCTTGTCTAAATTTATTGGCTCAAAATCACCGGAAATGGTACGGCATATTGTGCACAATTTCAGTCACTTAACCAGAAAAAGGTCTTTGTTGTAGGTCGAAATTATTTTTGTTGTAGACCAATACTGAACCGTGAGTGTACCAGTCACCCAACACTATTCTAGTATAGACTCGATTACCTTGTTCAAAAGTGTGAACATTCGGCCGGTGTGTATGGCCATGGATCATAAGTTCTACATTGTATTCGGTCATCACTTTCTCTACTTCGCCTTGTGTCACATCCATGATGTCTAGAGATTTGGTTTTCTTGTCATCTTTGATGTCAGACTGAACTTTAGACACAATCTTCTTTTTTATGAACATTGGAATGTGATTGAAAATCCATTGCAGCCAAGGTTGGTGTACTTTGGCACGAAATTCGAGGTATTTAACGTCATCGGTACACAAGGTATCGCCGTGGAGTACGACGGCCTTGGTACCATAAAGGTCTATCACGGTTTCATCGCCAAGGAGCGTGACTCCCGTCTGCTTAGCAAATCGGCGACCAACGAGAAAATCGCGATTACCCTGAGTAAAAAAGCAAGCAACGCCGTGGTCAGTGAGTCTCTTAAATTCGTCCCGTATGCTTGAGGCAAATTCGGAGCGGTCATCATCACCAATCCAGAATTCAAATAAGTCACCCAGAACATAAAGTGCATCGGCGTGGATTGCTTCCTCGCGCATAAAACGGATAAAGCATGACGTCGTTTCAGGTGTTGTCGGGGATAGGTGTAGATCAGAAATAAATAGTGTGGTCATAGTAGATTAAAGAAGAGAGCGCAGGGCGCTCTCTTGAATCGGATTATTCTTCGATTGTTGTGCTAGTGATGAACACTTCTTCAAGTGGCACGTCTTGGTGCATGCCCATAGAACCGGTACTTACACCTTTAATCTTGTCAACGATGTCCATGCCTTCAACCACTTCTCCGAATACACAGTAACCCCAGCCATCTAGGCTTTCGCTACGGAAATCTAGGAAAGTGTTGTTGTTAACGTTGATGAAGAACTGAGAGCTTGCCGAATGCGGTTCCATAGTACGTGCCATCGCAATGGTACCTACTTTGTTGCTCAGACCGTTATTTGCTTCGTTTTTGATTGGATCACGAGTCGGTTTTTCACGAAGACCAGACTCCATACCGCCACCTTGAATCATGAAACCATCGATAACACGGTGGAACAGTGTGTTGTCGTAAAAACCATCACGGCAGTACTGTAGGAAGTTTGCGCTAGTTTCTGGTGCTTTTTCTTCATTTAGTTGAATTTTGATGTCACCAAAATTTGTGTGAAGGGTGATCATGATTTTGTCCTTTACATATGTTTTTGACTTGAAGCAAAGATTCTAGCGTAACTTTTGCGACATTAATACGTGAAAAGCGCAGGTTGAGAGCTGAGTAGCAGTGCTAATGATGGCTTTTTAACCGTTTGAGGGATTACCTATTAGTGCATGACTTGATATACTGGCTAACTATTTTGATTCACCGGAAATATTAGAAAGAGATCATGTTAAAGATATACAACACACTCACAAGACAGAAAGAGGAATTCAAACCAATCAATGCCGGTAAAATTGGCATGTATGTCTGTGGAGTAACCATCTATGATCTCTGTCATATTGGCCACGGTCGTACCTTTGTTTCTTTTGATGTTGTCTCTCGTTACCTGCGTTACCTAGGTTATGACCTAACGTTTGTTCGCAATATTACCGACATTGATGACAAAATTATCAAACGTGCCAACGAAAACGGTGAAAGCTGTGATTCATTAACGGAACGTCTGATTGGTGAGATGCACGCTGATTTTGATGCATTGAACATGAAGCGTCCTGATGTTGAGCCGCGTGCGACAGAATTTATTGCAGAAATCATTGAACTGGTTGAAAAACTTATCGAGCGTGGTTTTGCTTATGTAGCCAGCAATGGCGACGTTATGTTCGAAGTTAAGAAGTTCGATGAATACGGTAAGCTATCAAAGCAAGATCTTGACCAGCTTCAAGCGGGCGCACGTGTTGATGTAGAAAGCGCAAAACGCAGTCCGCTTGACTTTGTGTTGTGGAAAATGTCGAAACCGGGTGAACCAACTTGGGAATCACCTTGGGGCCCTGGTCGTCCAGGTTGGCATATTGAATGTTCGGCGATGAACTCATCAATTTTGGGCAACCATTTTGATATTCACGGCGGCGGTTCTGATTTGCAGTTCCCTCACCACGAAAATGAAATTGCTCAATCATGCTGTGCCCATGGCACTCAGTACGTAAATACTTGGATGCATAGTGGTATGGTGATGGTAGACAAAGAGAAAATGTCTAAGTCGCTAGGAAACTTCTTCACCATCCGTGATGTCCTTGAACATTACGACGCTGAGACTGTTCGTTATTTCCTAATGTCAGGTCACTACCGCAGTCAACTGAACTACAGCGAAGAGAACCTCAATCAAGCTCGTGCGTCTCTTGAGCGTTTATACACGGCTCTGCGTGGATTGGATCTGGCAACGCCAGCCGCTGGTGGAGAGGAGTATGTTACTCGCTTTGCAGAAGCAATGAATGACGACTTCAATACACCAGAAGCTTACTCAGTGCTGTTTGATATGGCGCGTGAGATCAACCGTCTTAAAACTGAAGACTTATCGGCGGCAAGTGCTTTAGGCTCATTGATGCGCGAACTCGCTGATGTGATTGGTATCTTACACCAAGATCCTGAAGCGTTCCTTAAGGGTGACGCTGGCAACGATGATGAAGTGGCAGAGATTGAAGCGCTGATTAAGCTACGTAACGATAGCCGTGCTTCAAAAGATTGGGCGAATGCAGATATGGCTCGAGACAAGCTAAACGAGATGGGTATCGTGCTAGAAGATGGTCCAGAGGGCACCACTTGGCGTCGTAAGTGATAGATCTCGATGCGATTGATGCCTTGTTCAGTTTTAAATCTGTGGGTGAGCGTTAAGTCGATCGCATTGGTATAGCAATTTTCTAAGGGCTGTTTATTCAGCCCTTTTGTTTATTTTTTTGATTATTTTGATGGGTAAAAACAGTGGCTCAGATGTACTTCTACTACTCTGCAATGAATGCGGGTAAATCAACCACTCTTCTTCAATCTTCGTTTAACTACCAAGAGCGAGGAATGACACCAGTTATTTTTACCGCTGCGTTAGACAATCGTTACGGTGTCGGTAAAGTCAGTTCACGTATTGGTTTACAGTCGGATGCGCATCTGTACAACTCTGCAACCAATCTCTATCAGGAAATTTCTAGCCTTAATGAAGTCGAGAAGCGTCACTGCATCTTGGTCGATGAGTGTCAGTTCCTGAGCAAAGAGCAAGTTTACCAATTGACCGAAGTGGTTGATAAACTTCATATTCCAGTGTTGTGCTACGGATTGAGAACCGATTTCTTAGGTGAGCTGTTTGAGGGGAGCAAATACTTGCTGTCTTGGGCAGACAAGCTTGTAGAACTAAAAACGATTTGTCACTGTGGCCGCAAAGCTAACATGGTCATCCGTACCGATGAAAATGGTGTTGCGATTGCGGAAGGCGATCAGGTTGCGATTGGTGGCAATGATAAATATGTTTCTGTCTGTCGTCAGCACTATAAAGAAGCGCTAGGTAAGTAGCAGATACAAAAAACGGAGCGCTAGCTCCGTTTTTTGTGTGTATTCGATAATCTGAGATTAACGAGCACGGAAGACGATGCGACCTTTAGAAAGATCGTATGGAGTCATCTCTACAGTTACTTTGTCACCAGTAAGAATACGGATGTAGTTCTTACGCATTTTACCAGAGATGTGAGCAGTAACTACGTGGCCGTTTTCTAGCTCAACACGGAACATTGTGTTTGGAAGAGTATCAAGGACAGTGCCTTGCATCTCAATTACGTCTTCTTTAGCCATTTAATCCTCTTTTCAAAATGGACAATTCCAACCGGCGCACAATGCCGATCAAAATGAATTATGTAAAGTTGGGGCGTATTCTACCCTTGCCAACGCTGATTTACTAGCCTTTGATGACGCTGAAAACGGACTTTATAGTTCATCGCCGGACATTCATCAATTTGATAGCCCAAATAGAGCCACTGCTTACCTTGCTCAATACAGTATTCAGCTTGGAATAATACTGCTAAGGTACCTAAGGATAATGAGTGTTCAGGCTCAAAAAAGGTGTAAAACGCACTGGCGCTATTCGACAAGATATCTGTCACAGCGATAGCGACAAGTTGTTGCTCTTGGTAAATATGGAGAAACTGAGTGTTTAACCAATTGCATTTCGAAAACTGAGCAAACTCCTCTTTTTTAGGAGGGTACATTGAGCCACTTTTATGGCGAGACTCAATATAACGGGCATATAAATCAAACCAGTTATCGTCCATCCTCTCTTTCAATTGCCATTGATATTGAGCCGCTTTTTTTAATAGGCGCTTTTGATTGCGTGATGGTTCAAAATCTGGAATAGACAGGCGTAGCGCTTGGCAGGATTGGCACTGATCACAATGGGGTTTATAGATCGTATCACCACTACGTCTAAAGCCGTTAGCTAACAGTACCTCATAGCTAGAGCCGCAATGCATGGCAGGATCAAGTGCGACAGCAACGCGTTCCTGACGATCGGCTAAATAGCTGCAAGGATGACTGTCAGTCAATCCAATGCGGATTTGTTGCAGATCAGAACTCATTTATCTCCTCATATTTCACAAGTGAGCCACTGATTGTTAAAACAACCTTCAATGACAGGTTGGTTCTTAAATGATAGCAGTCTTTGCATGAAATCTTCACGCTGCAACTCAATAGCGCCAAGTGATTTTAGGTGGGCATTCATGACTTGGCAGTCAATCAGTTCCCCTGCATGTTTTTGAAAGTGGTCGCATAAATACCATAAGGCAATCTTAGATGCGTTGGTTTTTAAACTAAACATCGACTCACCACAGAATAGTTTACCGATTGAAAGACCATAAAGTCCACCTACCAACTCTTCCTGATGCCAAACCTCGACGGAATGACAGTGACCCGATTTCGCCAGTTGTTTATAGGCATCCCGCATATCTTCGTTAAGCCAAGTTTCATCCTCATGACGAGTCGAGGCACACAAGTCGATGACACGTTCTGTTGCTTGATTAATACTGACTTTATACTGATGCTTTCGCTGAAATTTTTTGAGACTTTTTGCTGGTTCAAATGTCTTAGGATTAAAGACTGCTCTTGGCGAAGGGCTCCACCAGAGAATCGGTTCTCCAGGGCCGTACCATGGGAAAATGCCATTTTGGTAGGCCAAAAGTAATCTGTCTGGTTGTAGATCGCCGCCAAAAGCGAGCAGGCCATTTGGATCGGCCAGTGCTTCCAAAGGCGAGGGGAACCAGAGTTCATCACAGTTAAGTTCAGTCAGATATATCGCCATGAATAAATAGAGGAAACAAGAATGAAGAAGTTGTTATGGATCATATTGGTTTTTCCCTTGATTGCCAATGCAGCTTACCAAAGAAATACCGCTCGGCCAGTCAACGAAGTGGTGTTTGGTCAAGTTGATACGGTGCGATATATCACCCAGCAAGAGATCGTCAAATCACAAGGTTCAGGGTGGCAAACACTCCTTGGTGCCGTGGTTGGTGGAGTGGTTGGTAATCAATTTGGCGGCGGGACAGGCAAAGAAGTGGCTACCGCCGTTGGAGCGGTTGCCGGTGCCGGTATCGCACGTAGTAATGCGAACCAAGTCTATCGGATGGAACATAAGCTGGTGGAGTTGTTGATTGAAACCGAGCAGGGGAAGTTAATCGATGTAATTCAGGACATAGACAGCGGTATGCTGTTTGAAAAGGGCGATAAAGTTCGCATTCTATATTTTGATGATGGCGTTAGAGTCGATAAAGAGTATTGATAGTCATAATAGGCACCAAAGTCCCGACGACATATTTATTCAGTTTAATTGTGACTTTGCTCTGGTTTTACTAAGGCTTTTTAGATAGGCTGCAAGTACGAAGAATTTTTCATCATCTCGTTTAGGAAGACGGGCTGAGCAAGGAACATCAATTTAAATGGAAAGCCTTACGTTACAACCTATCAATAAAGTCAATGGTGAGGTCAACTTACCGGGTTCAAAAAGTGTTTCAAATCGTGCGTTACTTCTCGCAGCCTTAGCAAGTGGTACAACACGATTAACGAATTTGCTCGATAGCGACGATATTCGTCATATGCTGAATGCACTGAGCAAGTTAGGCGTGTCTTACCGTCTATCTGATGACAAAACTGTGTGTGAAGTCGAAGGTTTAGGTAAGCCTTTTCAAGCGACACAAGCACTAGAACTGTTTTTAGGCAACGCAGGTACAGCGATGCGTCCCCTTGCTGCCGCATTGTGTTTAGGCGAGGGAGAGTTCATCTTGACGGGTGAACCTCGTATGAAGGAGCGTCCTATTGGTCACTTGGTTGATGCATTGCGTCAAGCGGGGGCTAAAATTGAGTACCTAGAAAACGAAAACTACCCACCACTCAAAATCTTCGGCACTGGTCTGAAAGGCGGAATGGTCGAGATTGATGGCTCGATTTCAAGTCAGTTCTTAACTGCTTTCTTAATGTCGGCACCACTTGCTCAGGGTGATGTAACGATCAAAATCGTTGGTGAATTGGTATCAAAACCATACATCGATATCACGTTGCACATCATGGCTCAGTTTGGCGTTGAAGTAGAAAATAACGACTACCAAGAGTTTGTTATCCGTCATGGTCAACACTATGTTGCACCGGGGGATTTCTTAGTTGAAGGTGACGCGTCATCGGCATCTTACTTCCTAGCGGCGGCTGCGATCAAAGGCGGCGAGATTAAAGTGACAGGTATTGGTAAGACGAGTATTCAAGGTGATATTCAGTTTGCCGATGCTCTTGAAAAAATGGGTGCTGAGATTGAGTGGGGTGATGACTACGTTATCTCCCGCGTGGGTGAGCTTAAAGCGGTCGATATGGATTTCAACCATATTCCTGATGCGGCAATGACTATCGCAACCACTGCACTATTTGCCAAAGGTACCACCGCGATTCGCAATGTGTATAACTGGCGTGTTAAGGAAACCGATCGTTTGGCCGCGATGGCGACTGAGTTACGTAAAGTCGGTGCTGAAGTGGAAGAGGGTGAAGATTACCTGATTGTGACACCTCCGGAGCAACTTATCCACGCTGCGATCGATACCTACGATGATCACCGTATGGCAATGTGTTTCTCCCTTGTTGCACTCAGCGATACACCGGTAACCATTAACGATCCAAAGTGTACGTCAAAAACTTTCCCTGATTACTTTGACAAGTTGGAAGGGTTAAGTTCGTAGAGCGCTTTGCTTGCGGAGAGCTGGAACGGACTGCGTCCTTCGAGAATCTAGAACGCTTCGCTGTGAGTTCGGACTTCGTCCTTCGAGAGGTGCTTGTGGTGATTGAGTCGAAAGTTGTAGGCAGTACTGGCTGATATTAAAACTTAATTGTCTGAATTTAAAAGAAAGGGTTGGCATGCTCTGTCAACCCTTGCAAGATTTTCTCGCTTCTCGCTTCTCGCTTCTCGCTTCTCGCTTCTCGCTTCTCGCTTCTCGCTTCTCGCTTCTCGC
>NZ_JBNJOH010000058.1:0-22325 GCF_050113735.1 Vibrio sp. TRT 2004
TCTCGCTTCTCGCTTCTCGCTTCTCGCTTCTCGCTTCTCGCTTCTCGCTTCTCGCTTCTCGCTTCTCGCTTCTCGCTACTATTCTGTAAACAATGTCTCGTACTTCACAAACGCAGTCTGTGTCTCGCCATAGTAAAGCGTGCCATTGGACTGAATTGCCACACGTAACCAGCTCTCTTCAGATTCAGGTTTCGGCAGGGAAACCATCCATTGTTGTCCACTACTATCTGCGGATTGCATATCAACGGGCTGTCCGCTCTGCTCTTGGCCGTTAACCAGCGACAGTTTTACCCCTTCTAAAGGAAAAGCGGATTTTAGCGACAGTTCTAGCCCTTGTGCTGTGAGTTTTTCGGAGCGAAATTGCACTTTAAAATCGCCGTTGGTCATGTCGCATAAACCACTGGTATAACGACAGTTAGACTTAGCCGCCAGCTTATATGTTTCCCCTTCAACAGCGGCATGAGGTTTCTCACTCAACGCGATATCTGCGCCGAAATAGGCAATGATGGAAAGAATCGGGGCGATCAGTAAGGCGATGATTAAGTGCTTATTTTTGAACATCTTGGCTTCCTTGCTACAACAGACAGCGAATACGGTAACTGAAATTTGAGAAGAAAAAAGCCCCAGATGGGGCTTTTGTGGTTTGGATTAGATTTTAGTGGTCAACAGCACCGCCAGCACCAGCTGGTACACGTACGTGTTCAACCAGATCTTTCACTTCTTGTGGAGTTTCTGCTGTTACTTTCGATACAGCGAATGCCACGATGAAGTTGAATAGAGCGCCAATTGCACCAAATGCATTTGGTTCAATGCCTAGGAACCAGTTGCTTCCCCAGCTCTCTAGATATTTCCACTCAGGGATGAATAGAATACCTTTGTGCTGGAACACATAGAACAGCGTGATACTGATACCCGCAACCATACCTGCGATTGCACCTTCTTTATTGATGTTCTTGCTGAAGATACCCATCATTAGTGCAGGGAAGATAGAGGATGCCGCTAGACCGAATGCCAGAGCTACCGTACCCGCTGCAAATCCTGGTGGATTGAGGCCTAGATAGCCTGCCACCGCAATTGCGACCGCCATAGAAATTCGGCTGGCGAGCAGTTCTTTCTTCTCCGATATGTTTGGATTGATGACACCCTTGATTAAGTCATGGGATATCGCGGACGAGATAGCCAACAATAGACCCGCTGCCGTTGATAGTGCGGCTGCAAGACCACCCGCTGCGACCAATGCAATTACCCAGTTTGGTAGTTTAGCGATCTCTGGGTTCGCCAGTACCATAATGTCATTATCAACTTTGAGTTCGTTGGTTGCTGCATTAGATGTGTACTGGATAGCGCCGTCACCGTTCTTATCATCAAAGCTCAGTAGACCTGTCTTCTCCCAGTTCTTAAACCAGTCAGGACGCTCATCGTAAGCAAGGTGTTGTCCAGGTGCTGGGTTTACTGTATCCATTAGGTTCAAACGAGCCATTGCAGATACTGCTGGAGCAGTAGTGTATAGAATCGCGATGAATACGAGTGCCCAACCTGCTGAAGTACGTGCGTCACGTACCTTAGGTACAGTGAAGAAACGGATGATTACGTGTGGTAAACCAGCAGTACCGATCATAAGTGACATTGTGTACACGAACATGTTTAACGTATCACCACGGACTTGGGTCGTGTATTCACTAAAGCCAAGCTCGGTCACGACCTGATCGAGCCTATCGAGTAGATAAACATCGGTACCTTGAAGCGTACTACCTAGACCAATCTGAGGTAGAGCGTGGCCTGTTAGTTGCAGAGAGATAAAGATTGCTGGAATGGTGTAAGCTAAAATGAGTACGCAATATTGAGCAATCTGCGTGTACGTAATCCCTTTCATACCACCCATTACGGCGTACATGAATACGATACACATACCAATCAGAAGACCTGTTGAATAGTCAACTTCTAGGAAACGACCAAACGCAACGCCAACACCTTTCATCTGACCGATAACGTAAGTTACCGATGCGATGATAAGACATACAACCGCTACGATACGCGCTGCGTTTGAGTAGAAACGCTCACCTACGAACTCTGGTACAGTAAACTTGCCGAACTTACGTAGGTAAGGTGCAAGTAGAAGTGCTAGAAGTACGTAACCGCCTGTCCAACCCATTAGGAATACAGAACCGCCGTATCCCATAAAGGCGATAAGACCAGCCATAGAGATAAATGATGCAGCTGACATCCAGTCTGCTGCTGTTGCCATACCGTTGGCGATCGGGTTTACACCACCGCCAGCAACATAGAACTCTTTAGTTGATCCAGCACGTGCCCAAATCGCAATACCGATGTAAAGGATAAAGGTCGCACCAACAACGAGGTAAGTGATAGTTTTCAAATCCATCTGAGTTACTCCTTACTCATCTACGCCGAATTCACGGTCAATTTGGCGCATTTTCCACGCGTAGTAGAAAATAATACCTAGGAAGGTATAGATGGAACCTTGCTGTGCGAACCAGAAGCCCAGTTTGTAACCACCTAGTTGAAATTGATTGAGTACATCGACAAATAAGATGCCGCAGCCAAAAGAAACGACAAACCAAATCACCATTAGGCTGATCATCAGTTTTACGTTCTTATCCCAATAGGCTTTGGCTTTATCTTGACTTTCAAACGCCATTGCCGCCTCCTTACGATTGGTTTTGTTGTTAAGAAAATGTTTCAATGTCTACATTAGCAAGGGTTGGACAAGATCTCTTTTCAACTTTAGTCGTGGCATAAAAAACAAAAAGCGCCTAAAAATTAGGCGCTTAAGATAAGTGGTGGTTGTTTTTGTGATGTTAATGTTGTGTTAAATTAGCCTAAAGTCTAACGTTTCCCGCTCAAACTCAGAAATTATTTTACTAAAGGTAGAAATCTTTGATCCCCACCAGTAGGTTATTGACTGCAACGGCAGCCAAAATTAACCCCATAACACGGCTAATAATGGCGGCACCGACATTGCCAATCCAGTTTTGGATATGAGTCGCTCCTAGCAGCAGTAGCAGTCCTACTGCTGCTTGGAAGGCGGGCAGAGGAATCTGCATTGCTTCTAGTAACAATTGACCAGCGACGAGGAAAAACAGCAAAACCCCAGTAGCAATAGCGACCGCTTTTAGTGCAACCAGACGGCGCTGTTTGGCGGTGAGGTGTTGTGTTTGGGATAGGTAAACTGGCACTGAACCAATAGGGTCAATCACCGCCCATAAGACGACGAATTGGGTAATTAACATGCTTAGCAAGAGAAGTACTCCCAGAGTTAGTGAACAGAGGGGTAAATCAGATTGATGCCTGATACAAGCATTTTAGCAAAAAAACAGTGCCGTAAGTGTTAATTTCTCGTGAATTAAGTTTCAGATTCAAGCTGTTGAAGTAAGATTACTGCTTGAGTTCGATTTTTTACACCTAACTTTCTGAAAATCGCCGTCATATGAGCTTTTATGGTGGCTTCTGATACATTTAACTCATAAGCAATCTGCTTATTTAGTAGGCCATCAGATAGCATTCCTAAAACTTTGTACTGTTGTGGCGTTAAAGTGGCAATTTTTTCTGCTAAATCGTTACAGGCCGCATTATTGGTAATGGAACCTTCTGGGAAGAAGGGGTCTCCGTTTAGCACTTGGTTTAATGCGCTAACCAACTCTCTCATATCACTCGATTTAGGAATAAAACCAAATGCACCATGGCTTTTAACTTGAGTGACTACGGCAGGTTCTTCACTTGCAGAGACAACAACAATCGGTAGGTCAGGGTATTCGGCACGAAGTTGCATCAGGCCGGACATCCCGTTGGCGCCAGGCATCTTCAGATCGAGGAGTAGCAAGTCTGGCTCATCCTCTTTCGCGAGTAACGAAAGAAGAGCATCTAAAGAATCTGCTTCCAGCAGATTCGCACCACTGACCGCCATATGCACTGATTGAAACAGGGCATTGCGAAACAGCGGGTGATCATCAGCGATGATTATGGTGTATGTCGAATCCATGACGTTAACTACTTATGAATGTTTGGTTAATAGAATTATTAACATCTTTGCATGTGTGGACAATATTTATGCGCTAAAAGTCTGAAGTGTATCGGGTTTTATTAGTGATATTGCATATAGATGCGCGAGGGTGATGGAAAAGAGCAGATGAATCAGCGTCCTCCGATGACTGAAGGACGCCGAGAGATGGCTTAAAGCTGGTGATTGTTCAGATGATTAAGGAAGGTTTTAGCGTCCATAAATCCAGTGATACGAGCGTTGGAAATTGACTCTCCGTTGGCACCCCAAAACTCAATAGTAGGTAAGCCAAGTACGCTCATTTTTTTCAGCAACTCGATATCTTGAGGTTGATTGCGAGTAACATCCGCTTGCAGCAAAACAAAGTCTTTTAGTCGCAACTCAACATCTTGCTGGTGGAAGGTGTATTTCTCAAATTCTTTACATGCAACACACCAGTCGGCATAAAAGTCTAGCATCACTGGTTTTCCGAGCTTTTTCGCTGAGTCGAGTTGCTGTTCGAGCTGGGCAACATTTTCAATCCGAATGAACTCGATTTGACTCTGTTTCTCAACACTTGCTGTGTTGCCAAAGTAGTAGTTCAATGCTGGCTGTGCTGAAGCGAATAAACCGAGCACCGCAACTATCCCAACGACACTTTGTTTCCACCCTCCAAATGAGAGTAAGTTTTTAACGTGATACAGCCAACCGAATGTCACTAGACCAAGGGCGGACCATAAACCCGTCGCCCAAGCTTCAGGCAAAATACGTTCAAGTAGGAAGATAGGAGCGGCGAGTAACACGAAACCAAACAGTGTTTTCACTCGATCCATCCAATTGCCTGCTTTAGGCAGAAGTTTATTGCCAAATACCGCGACGAGCATCAGTGGAATACCCATCCCAAGCGCTAAGGCGTAGAGTGCGACACCACCGGTGACTAAATCACCACTTTGAGCAACGTACAGAAGCGCTCCTGACAATGGAGCGGTCGTGCAGGGTGAACAGACTAGGCCAGAAATTGCTCCCATAGCAAACACGCCTAATGAGCTGCCACCTTTCTGTTTATTGCTGAGGTTGTTGAGCCAAGTCTGAACCGAACTAGGAAGCTGCAAACTGTAGAGGCCAAACATCGATAGTGCTAGGGCAACGAATAGTGCGCTGAGTCCGATCAGTACATAAGGATGTTGCATTGCCGCTTGGAACTGCATACCCGCAGAAGCGACGACTAGGCCAAGCAGGGTGTAAGTCACCGCCATCCCTTGAACATAGATAAAGGCCAGTCCAAGAGCTCGACTATGGCTGAGCTTACCGCTGCCTAACACGATACTGGTTAAAATCGGGTACATAGGCAACACGCAAGGTGTGAAAGCCAAACCTACACCAAGGGCTAAAAATAGGAGGGGGGTCCACCAGTTATCGCTTAGCTTTGAGGCTAATTTAGACTCGCTAGACACCGGAGGATTGTTAGATTCTGTTGCTGGTGATACCTCATTAACAGCGTTGGCTGCTTTGTTTTGGATGACCGCGCTACTTTCTTGAAAGTCAAAACTGGTCAGATCGAGAACTCGAGTTTCTGGCGGGTAGCAGAAACCTGCTTTGGCACAGCCTTGGTATTGAACAATTAAACGGGCGCCGTCTTGAAAGTTTGCTAACGGAACTTCGACAAATAGTGGCGAAGTGTAAATATTCACCTCACCAAAGAACTCATCTTTATAAGGTTCGCCATCACGTATTTCAACATCACCAAGGGTGATGTTTTCTCCGCTAACTGAAATTCTATGTTGGTAGAGGTAGTAGCCCTCTTTAACTTGCCAATCTAAAAATACCCGATTCCCTTGCTGATATGAGTTGAATGGGAAGGCTTGATCGACTGGCACGAAGGAATTGCTGTTCTGACCGAAAGTTGGCGCAGAGTTTGAGCTACCAAAAAGCGCCATAGCAGGCATTGAAATTACGGATAACAGCAAGACGAAAAAGGAGAATACGACGCGCATAGAAGAGCCACAGAGTTAAATTTGATTCATTTTAACTCAATCAGACAGGAGAAAGCGCCAATAAGTTTCAACTGGATGGAATTATTACAGATATTCGTCAAGTGCTATCCACACCCCTCGCCGTTCTAGAGGGGTGTGAAACAGATAGAGTGCTAAGAAACACCTAGGCGAGCGCGAACGACTCTTTCACAGGCTTCGATATTATTGGTATCTTTTGGAATCACCAGCACCGTATCGTTACCGCCAACAGTACCAAGAATTTCAGTATGTGGGTCGATATCGACAAGGCGGGCGACCAATTGCGCACTGCCTGGGTGCGTCTTAACGACAACCATTGATTGGTTGTGAGTAATGAATTCAATCTGCGATGAGATAGAGGACTCTACACGAACGGGTGCAGTTTCTACTGTTATGCAGTAAACCTTTTTACCGCAAGCATTCTGTACTTTAACTACCCCTAATTGTGAAAGTAGTCGAGATACGGTTGACTGGCTTATGCCTTCGAAACCAATACGAACTAATGCTTCGCGCAGCTCGTTTTGCGTGCTAAAGCTCTGCTGCTGGAGAAGACGCTTACAAGCGGCAGTAAGCGTTTTATCTTCGCTGTAATCAACAGTGACCGAGGTTAGAGTTTCGCTCATGGGAACTCCTCAAAAAAACATGACGTAGGAATACGACCATCCATGCTGGTATCAGCACATAACTCCATATAAGTGCTGTTTAATTGTGAGCAATCACTTCTGTGGTGATTTGATTTGTCGTTTGATAAATAGATTAACACCAAATTTTGTATGGCATTGTGAAAGAGATCGCCAAATAAACAACTAGTTATTGCGGTCTTTTTTGAGTTTTAATTCTGTTGGGTGTGGATATTTATTCTCTATTGGGAATAAATATCCAGCACGATAAGAAGGGTTTAATAGTAGGTATAGATGGCGGTTGAATTAGCGCGCTTCAGTCATGATTTCACGAGAGAATACTTTTTCACAGTAGTGGCATTTTAACTGCACATTCTCATGTTTCTGTTGCACTTTAAATCGACTTTCAACGGGCTCTCCGTGTGAAATACAGTTGCTGTTAGGACATTCGAAAACACTTTCAATGCTTTCTGGCAAGGTCAAATTCAGCTTACTTATCACCTTGTACTCTTCAATCTGATTGACGGTAGCTTTTGGAGCATACAGAGCTAACTGGCTCGCTTGCTCTTTCGTCAGATAGATGTTTTCGATCTTGATCAGGTCTTTTGAACCAAGTGCCGATGAAGGTAGGTTAAGGCCAATCGTGATGCGTTGGTTTGCTTTGTGCATCTTAAATAGCTTAAGAATTTTGATACCGATATGCGCAGGGATATGGTCAATCACAGAGCCGTTACGAATCGCTTCTACCTGAAGTTGAGTTTCTTTCACCATGATGTCTCTCCTGCTTATTAAATGTTTTCGTTTAGTACTAGTGCCAATAAAGCTTCGCGGGCGTATACGCCGTTTTCTGCTTGCTCGAAGTAGTAAGCGTGCTTGGTTTTATCTACATCAATGGTGATTTCATCAACACGCGGCAGCGGGTGTAGAACTTTAAGATTGTCGCGAGCCTCTTTAAGCGTGTCTGCTGTGAGGATAAATGCGGACTTGATGTGCGCGTATTCTGACTCGTCAAAGCGCTCTTTTTGAACACGGGTCATGTACAGCACATCTAATTCAGATACGACATCTTCGATATTGGTGTGGTTGCTAAATTGAATTCCTGCTTCCTCAAGTTCTTCACAAATGTAATCAGGCATCGCTAATGCCTCTGGTGCGATAAAGAAAAATCGTACGTTATCGAATTTTGCTAGTGCTTGAGTTAGAGAGTGGACAGTACGGCCATATTTTAGGTCACCGACGAAAGCCACATTTAGGTTATCTAAAGTGCCTTGAGTTTCGTAGATAGAGAAAAGATCCAGTAGAGTCTGAGTTGGATGTTGATTCGCTCCGTCACCGCCATTGATGACAGGTACACCGTTAGAAAATTCAGCAGCTAGACGAGCAGCGCCTTCTTGTGGGTGACGCATCACAAAGGCATCAACATACGATGAAATTACCTGCACGGAATCTGCCAGCGTTTCGCCTTTTTTGGCCAGTGAAGTGTTTCCACCGTTATCAAAGCCAATCACTGTACCCCCTAAACGCTGTACCGCGGTTTCGAAAGAAAGACGTGTGCGCGTTGAAGGCTCAAAGAAGCAGCTTGCAACCACTTTGTTCTTAAGCAACTCAGGATTCGGTTCAGCTTTTAGCCTTGCCGCTGTGTCGACAACCAGCTCTAACTCTTTACGGCTGAGCTCTGGGATGGAGATAATGTGCTTGTTAAATAACGAATGCGCCATAGCAGTTTTCCTCGTCTCGAATCAGGATGACAGACAAAAAAAAGCCCCCTAAAAATAGGAGGCTTCAAAATAGAATAAATGGAGAAAATGAAACAGATAACATCCCCGACTCTGGGCGTGTTTTGCAACAGCGTTCGATGGTGGATATGTGTGTCATTGTTTTCTCCTTAGACAAATTGCGGAGGATTATACGTACAAAAAAACGCCTTGCAAGCGTTTGCGAAAACTATCCAAAAAATGGATTTTTATGCGAATTTCGCATATTTTCGCTCTATTTTCCCAGCCGTTGTGAGAACTTGCTTTAAGGCGTTTTGTTGACGAATTTGTTTCAAACTGTGTGAAAAAAAATGCGGGCTTTATTCAGGGGGATTTTACTCTCCTTGCCAAATGCCACCCGCATTCCCCTGCAGTTCGATTAGTCGCCTAGAGTTGCCACCATTACCGCTTTGATAGTGTGCATGCGGTTTTCTGCTTCATCGAACACGATAGAGTGTTTAGATTCAACAACTTCATCCGTTACTTCAACACCGTCTTTTAGTTGTGGGTAATCCGCAGCTAGTTGTTTACCAACCGTTGTATCTTCACCATGGAACGCTGGTAGACAGTGCATGAATTTCACATCTGGGTTACCCGTCGCTTTTAGCATCTCCATATTGACTTGGTAAGGCATCATTAGGTTGATACGCTCAGCCCAAGCTTCTTTCGCTTCACCCATAGATACCCAAACGTCAGTGTATAGGTAATCACAGCCTTGAACGCCTTCTTGAACGTCTTCTGTCATGGTGATCTTCGCACCAGTTTCTTCAGCGATTGCACGACATTGAGCAACAAGCTGCTCTTCTGGCCAGAATGCTTTTGGCGCTACAAGGCGAATATCCATACCCATCTTAGCCGCACCAACCATGAGTGAGTTACCCATGTTGTTACGTGCATCACCTAGGTAAGCAAACTTGATTTCATGTAGTTGTTTACCACGGCCGTGTTCCATCATAGTTAGGAAGTCAGCTAGGATTTGAGTTGGGTGGAATTCATCTGTTAGACCATTCCATACTGGTACACCAGCGTAAGCGCCTAGCTCTTCAACGATCTCTTGACCAAAGCCACGGTATTCGATGCCGTCATACATGCGACCAAGAACACGCGCAGTATCTTTCATTGATTCTTTGTGACCGATTTGAGAGCCAGATGGGCCTAAGTAAGAAACTTGAGCGCCTTGGTCAAATGCCGCAACTTCAAAGGCACAGCGAGTACGAGTTGACGTTTTCTCGAAGATCAGCGCAATGTTTTTGCCTTTTAGACGAGGTTGCTCATAGCCGTTGTATTTTGCTTTTTTAAGTTCCGCAGAAAGATCCAATAGGTGCTGGATTTCACGTGGAGTAAAGTCTAGTAGTTTTAGGAAGTTACGGTTGCGTAGGTTGAAAGCCATGATGTTTTCCTTCTTATCGTTTAACGCTTTCTGGTTGCAGGGAAAGAGGTAGAAAGCGCAGTAATAAATTGAGTATTTTTGCCTTTGATGACAGTTGGGGTTCAGAAGCCTCGCTAATTCAACGAGACACAAGGCTTCTGACCCGATTCAAACTGTCAGCAGTGTTAACCTTTAGTGATATTGGTGCCCGCAGTGCCTTGTAGGATGCGAAGACCATCTTCTAGTGAGCCGATACCGACCACTTTGCCGCCTTGTTTCACGAACTCACATGACGCTTCGATTTTTGGTCCCATTGAGCCAGCATCAAATTGGTATTTGGCCAGTTCACTAGGAGTGGTGCTGCGCAGTGCATGTTGAGTTGGTTTGCCCCAGTCTAGGTAAACCGCGTCGGCGTCAGTCAGGATAAGTAGCGCATCCGCATCCAGCTGTTTTGCTAGGAATGCTGCTGACATGTCTTTGTCGATAACGGCTTCGACGCCAACCAGTTTGCCGTTTTCACGTTTAACTGGAATACCACCGCCGCCAGTACAGATAACTAGGTGACCTTCATCGATGAGCTTGGTAATCGCTTCGTGCTCGATGATGCCAGTTGGTTGTGGGCTTGGTACGACACGGCGGAAGTGTTTGCCATCTGGTTTGATAGTCCACTGGTACTTCTCAGCCATTTCACGCGCTTCAGCTTCTTCGTAGATTGGACCGATAGGCTTAGTTGGGTCAGCAAACGCAGGATCGTTTGGATCAACCGTCATTTGAGTCAACATGCAAGTCGCGTTGATGTCAGGCATTTGGTTCTTGAACTCTTGCATTAGCATGTAGCCGATCATGCCTTGTGTTTCGCTACCCAGTACGTCAAGTGGGTATGGAGATACTTTCTTGTATTCCAATCCTTGAAGAGCGAGTAGACCTACTTGTGGACCATTACCGTGTACCAGTACCACGTTGTACTCTTTGGCAATTTCAGAAATCGTTTTTACCGCGATTTCAATGTTATGGCGTTGAACTTCTGCTTCTAGTGGCTCACCGCGACGAAGTAGGGCGTTACCGCCAAGTGCTACTACTACTGTTTGTTTAGTCATTGCTTTAATCTCTCTGCAGGGGCAGGAGCAATAGGGCTCCTGCCACAAATCACTTAGTTAGATACCATCACGCTCGATTGGGCAGCTCATGCAGCGCGCACCGCCACGACCACGACCTAGCTCGTCACCTGGGATAGGTAGAACCGTGATACCTGCTTTGTCGTATTTCTCGTTGGTGTAAGTGTTGCCTTCGTAGCCAATGACCACGCCTGGTTTCACCGTAAGAACGTTGTTAGCGTCGTTCCATTGCTCGCGTTCTGCGTGGAAGTTGTCACCACCAGTGGTGATTAGATTTAGCTTGTCTACGCCTAGTGCTTTCTCGATAGCAGTAACGAAGTAGCCTTCTTCTTTCACATTTACTTTGCCTGATTCATCGCCAGTTAGGCTCCAGCACTTAACGTCTTTACGAATAACTTCTGGGTAGACAGAGAAGGTATCTTCATTCATGTGCGTCATTACAGTATCTAGGTGCATGCAAGAGCGGTGTTTAGGTAACTCCATTGCAATGATCTGTTTCGCTTGACCGTTTTTGAACAGGCCTGACGCTAGATGTTCAACACCTTGAGCGGTTGTACGTTCAGACATACCGATAAGCACTGAACCGCGGCCGATAACGAGTACATCACCGCCTTCAATCGTAGAGTTGTCGTAGTTGATGTTTTCATCGTCGCCGAAGTACTTAATGAAGTCTTGGCCAGCGAAGGTTGGGTGCCAGCGGTAGATAGCACGTACGTGGTTTGTTTCACGTTGACGAGCCGGTTTCGCCATTGGGTTGATAGATACACCACCGTAAACCCAGCAAGACGTGTCGCGAGTGAATAGATGGTTTGGAAGTGGTTCGATGATGAAGTCAGTTGGAGCATGCAGACCTTGCATCATTGAAGATGACTTCATTGGCATTTCTGCGTATGAAAGACCACCAGTAAGGATCTTAGCAAGCTCAAGGTTTGGCAAATCACCTAGGTAGCAGCGAACGTCGTTAGCGAATGTTTTGCCCAAACGGTAATCAGATACCTGACGGCTTAGCAGCCAATCTTTTGCTTCAGCTACTGCTAGCGTATCAGCAAGCAAATCAGTAAGAAGAAGAACTTCTACACCTTGATCGCGCAAAGTTTGAGTGAATACGTCGTGCTCTTTACCTGCACGCTCTACCGCTAATACGTCATCAAATAGCAGGTCGTGACAGTTAGAAGGCGTCAGGTGAGTTAGAGCTCGTCTTGGACGATGAACAAGAACGCGACGTAATTGACCGATTTCAGAACCTACGTAAAACTTACTCATGATCGTATCTCTCTTATTTTATAATTAGTCTTTATTTAAAAACTAATAATTAATTTGTAGGGAATTGAGGTGTGAATTTATTTATTCACTTATTTTGTTTCTGGAATTCATATTACGCCTGTTGGCGTAGGTTTCTTAGAGGTCAATCACAGAACGTTTTTTATGCTCCAGCCCTTATTCTATAAGGCTTTTAACAATATCTATGCAGTTGTTATTGAGCTGTAACGCCCCTAAAAAGCCGCTTGTTATGGAAGTTTATGCATTCTATTATTCAACAGGCCAAGTAAATGTTGAATATGAGAAAAAATATGCATGGCAGTTATATTGATTAATATCTGAATAAGATTGAAATATGCAGTAAATCGCCCTAGTTAAGTGCTTTTGTAAGTGTATTTAATCGTTTTATAACAAAATATTTGGTAGTAAATGTAATCTCGATCACATTAAGGTTTTTGATTTCAATTATTCGATATTGGTGAGTGGATTAATTTAATTCATTATATTTGATACTTTTTCTAATTAACGGATAAACATCGGCATACTGATGAACGTTTGGTACGGATAATAGGTAACGCCATAGGGGGAATTTGGATCTGACTTCTAGGTAAGAGAGGTCACAGCGGCTTGTAAGGGAGCGAGAAGCTAGGAGGTAAAGGTATTGAGCGAGCCTGTTTCTGAACAGAGCAAATCCTTTATTCGCTACAAAACAAAAAAACCGCCCGAAGGCGGTTTTGAGTGGGCTCACTACCTTGTGAGCCAGGGTTAGGAAAAGAAACCTAGATTAGAGCGCCAATACTTAGCACTGCAATACAGAATAGAGTCAGGATGGCAAGTAGTGGTGCGACCCATTTAACCCAGCGCACGTAGGGTACGCGAGCAATAGCAAGACCACCCATAACCACTGCTGATGTTGGTGTAATCAAGTTAACTAAGCCAGATGCAGATTGGTATGCAGTGATAACCAGATCTCGACCTACGCCTGCGAAGTCTGCTAGCGGTGCCATGATTGGCATTGTTAGGACCGCTAGACCAGAGGTAGAAGGCACTAGGAATGACAGTAAGATCTCAAGGAAGAACATCACGTTAATGAACACAACAGATGAAAGACCTGTAACCATTTGTTCAGCAGAGAACAGAATCGTGTCGGTAATCATACCTCGGTCCATGACCACAACAATACCGCGCGCGATACCGATGATCAGTGCGACACCTAGTAGGTCACGTGCACCATCAATAAAGCTATTAGTGAACTCTTCTTCGCTCATGCGAGCAACTAAGCCGACAAGAATTGTTGCTGCTAGGAACATCGCAGAGATTTCTGCCATCCACCATCCAGCAACTGATACGCCGTAGATCATCACACCAAATGAGCCGCCAAAGATAGTCAGGATAACTTTGCGAGTGGTAGTGAACTCAAGACCTTCGTCAGATTGGTTGCCTAAGAAGTGAGCCTTATTCTCTTCGTATTTGTCGTAAACGATTGATTTAGATTGGTCTTCACGCACCATTCGAGCGTAGCGCATAACGTATGCTACACAGATGCCGTAGCCGACAACCAACATAATCGCACGTAACATGATGCCATCGGTAAATGGAATACCAGATGCATTCGCTGCGATAACAGTAGCAAATGGGTTGATGGTTGAACCTAGTACACCGATACCTGCGCCGAGTAGTACCGTTGCCGCTGCAACAAGTGGGTCGAAGCGTGCAGCCATCATGACAGGGACAAGAAGGGTGTAGAATGGTAATGACTCTTCAGCCATACCGTAGACAGTACCACCTGCAGCGAATAGCGCCATCAGGATCGGTATCATCATCTCCTCACGGCCTTGCAAACGATGGGTAACGCGTTCGATACCCGCATCAATGGCACCTGTTTTGGTCACAAGACCAAGGAAACCACCGATAACAAGGATAAATAAAGAAACGTCGATAGCCGCTGCTTCATAGCTATTGTGGTCATAGAAACCATCAATAGGCGCTAGAAGTACATCGATAACACCTTGCGGGTTTCCTTCAACCGCTTTATAGGTTCCGGTGACTGGGACTTCACGGCCCAGATCTTCGTTCATTGCACGGTCGTATTGGCCTGCTGGAACAATCCAGGTCAGCATTGCAACCAGAGCGATTAAGACAAAAAGAATGGTGTATGCAGAAGGGAATTTAAAGTTGGCAAAGAAGCCGCCTTTTTTTGCTTCAGTCGGTACAGTTTGGGTTGTCATGGCTATCTCCTTACTTTTATTTATATACCAATAAATAAAAGTGAATCAGCGACTCATTGTTATTAATAATTAAATAACGTATTGGTAGGGTAAGTTATTGGTATTCGTTTAAATATTTAGAACGTTATATTTCCGTTCTTTGTTGTCATTTTATAAGTATTAAGATGAGATTAACCTTGGTGATCTTCACAAAAACATACAGATGAAAGTCGCTTGAGTCAGGATGTGTTTTTTTCTTGGGTTATTTGTTTGAAATAGGCGGATTAATATTCTTTATCGATATGGAGAAACTAGTGTTGAGCAAGCGCTGATGGGGTAGATTAGAATTGACGGGAATTTTATTCAAACAGCGGGATTAAAATGCATAAAAGGTTTTTGAACACTTTATTGATTAAAGTCAAAAATAAAATGTGATCTTAATTTTTTACGAGAAACAAAATAAAAAAGGGAGCCGAAGCTCCCTTTTTAATCGTCGTGTTTATTAGATGAATAAACCACCGAATGTAAAGCCAAGAGCAACCGCTGACGCAATAGTCACCACACCAGGGATAAAGAATGGGTGGTTAAATACGTATTTGCCAATGCGTGTTGAACCTGTATCGTCCATCTCTACCGCTGCAAGCAGAGTAGGGTAGGTAGGCAGAACGAACAGTGCACTCACTGCAGCGAACGAAGCCACTGCCGTTAGCGGAGCAACACCAATAGCAAGTGCCGCAGGCATTAGAGCTACGGTAGTTGCACCTTGTGAGTACAGCAGCATTGAAGCAAAGAACAGTACCATTGCTAGCATCCATGGGTAATCAGCAAGCAACTCACCCGCCACCTCTTTAATGCCTGCAACGTGCGCGTTGACAAACGTTGAACCAAGCCATGCAACACCTAGAACACAGACACATGCTGTCATACCTGAACGGAATGTTGCAGCAGATGGGATTTTAGATGCATCAATTTTGGTAATAAGCACGATTGCCGCCGCCGCTGCCAACATCACTGTCATGATCGCCTCGTTACGACCCAGAGCAGGGTCTTTGATCAGACCAATTGAGCCAGAGATTGCAGCGGCATAACAAACCACAAAGCCAATTGCAGCAAGGAAGATGTAAGTGGCTGTTTTTGCAGTTGGTAAGATTTCACGTTGGGTTTCAGTTGATAGCTTGATCAGACCTTTTTCAAGACGTTCTTGATAAATAGGGTCATCTTTAAGGTCACTACCCATGAAGTTCGCGACGAATGCACCAATCATACAAGCAAGGAATGTTGTTGGAATACATACAGCCAGTAGCGTCAGGTAATCAACACCCATAGGCGCTAGCATAGCCGCGAATGCCACAACAGCTGCAGAGATTGGCGAAGCAGTGATAGCAATCTGAGAAGCAACAACCGCGATAGATAGAGGACGAGAAGGACGTACACCTTGACCTTTAGCAACTTCAGCAATAACAGGCAGTGTTGAGAACGCAGTATGTCCCGTACCTGCCATTAGCGTCATGACGAAAGTTACAATTGGCGCATAAAAGGTGATGCGCTCAGGGTGTTTACGCAAAAAGTTTTCTGCCACTTGCACTAGCCAGTCCATACCACCGGCAACTTGCATTGCGGCAATTGCTGTGATTACAGACATGATGATGAGAATAACATCGACCGGAATAAACGCTTGGCTGGTTGGTACGCCAAGCACTAGAGAGAGTGCAATAACACCTGCACCACCCGCTAAACCAATTCCGATACCGCCAATTCTTGCTCCTAAATAGATAAAGAGCAGAACGACAAACAGTTCGACTGCCACCATATTGATACCTCTTAAATGTAAATGATAATTCGAATTACCTAACGACTCAGTGTCTAAGTGGTTAGATAATAGGAATGGAAAACCTTGCTCGTTGTATGGTTAACGTGTAAGCGTCCAAAAAAGGGCTCCTTGGGAGCCCTTTCTTGCGGTGATTATTCGTAGCGTTTGGCTTTATACGTTGGATGCATAAAGTTTTCAACAGAAAGAATATCGTCCAGTTCTTCCGCAGTGAGTAGGCCTCGTTCAAGGACAACTTCACGAACACTCTTACCTGTTTCTGCACAGATCTTACCGACGATATCGCCTTCATGGTGGCCAATGTATGGGTTTAGGTAAGTCACGATGCCAATTGAGTTGTAAACGTAGTTTTCGCAAACTTCTTTGTTCACAGTAATGCCATCGATACACTTATCACGTAGGTTGACACAGGCATTGTGTAGTAGAGAGATAGACTCAAATACACTTTGTGCAATCACTGGTTCCATAACGTTTAGCTGTAGCTGACCACCTTCTGCTGCAAAAGAAACCGTGTTGTCGTTACCTAGAACTTTAAAGCAAACTTGGTTTACTACTTCTGGGATAACTGGGTTTACTTTAGCTGGCATGATTGAAGAACCAGCTTGCATTTCAGGAAGGTTCAGTTCGTTTAGACCTGCACGTGGACCAGAAGAAAGCAGACGAAGGTCGTTACAGATCTTCGATAGTTTCACCGCTAGACGTTTAAGTGCACCGTGTGTCATTACGTAGGCACCACAGTCAGAAGTCGCTTCAATTAAGTCTTCAGCAGGAACGACTTCAAGACCAGTTACTTCGGCTAGGTGTTTTACCGCTAGAGCTTGGTAACCTGTTGGAGCATTCAGACCAGTACCGATCGCTGTCGCACCAAGGTTAATTTCTAGCAGCAGCTTAGATGTGTAATCTAGGGCACGAATTTCTTCGTTTAGCGTTACTGCCCACGCATGGAATTCTTGGCCTACTGTCATAGGAACCGCATCTTGAAGCTGAGTACGACCCATCTTCAGTATGTTTTTGAATTCTTGTGCTTTAAGTTCGAATGCACCTTTTAGGTACTCAATCGCTTCCATCAACTGGTGTACACTGTTGTAAACCGCAATGCGGAAACCAGTAGGGTAGGCACAGTTCGTTGATTGGCTCTTGTTTACGTGATCATTCGGGTTGATGAACTCATATTGGCCTTTTTCCTTGCCCATAAGTTCTAGTGCAACGTTCGCGATGACTTCGTTGGTGTTCATGTTCACTGAAGTACCAGCGCCACCCTGGAATACGTCTGATGGGAACTGATCCATGCACTTACCTGTTTCAAGGATCAAATCACACGCTTCAAGAATGTAGTTTGCAACGTCTTTAGGAATAGCACCCAACTCTTTGTTCGCAAGTGCAGCCGCTTTTTTCGTCATTACCATACCGCGAACAAACTCAGGTACATCTGAGATGGTGGTACTTGAAATGTTGAAGTTTTCGATAGCGCGAAGAGTGTGGATACCGTAGTAAGCGTCAGCAGGAACGTGACGTTCACCTAGTAGGTCTTCTTCAATACGAGTTGCTTGGTTCGCCTTTTTTTGGGCATCAGTTAGGGTAGCCATACAGGATCCTTAGAGATTTATTCTGATAATTAAGTTCAATTCTAGCCATTCTGTAGTTAAGGAATCCGTTCGGCAGAGTTTTTGGCTGTATAATCCGTCCTGACTTATGTGGCACATGATACTGTACCTAGCATTTAAAAATAGTAACTTGATCACCTTTTTTGCTTTTGTTTAGTTAAAGTTTTGCAAGATATGAACAGGGTATTAATAGCCCTTTAGTGGTAGTGTCTTATTGAGTTTTTTATCACATTCTTGTCACGTTTTTTTACTGCTTTAATTTGAGCTCACCCTGCTGAGCACGTACACTGAAGCGAACAAAGGAGGGCGTGTGTTTCCTATCTTATTATTGCTGTTTATCTTCGTACCTATTATTGAAATAGGCCTATTTATTCAAGTGGGTGGCTACCTAGGTTTGTGGCCAACCATTGCCTTGGTGCTGATCACTGCATTTGTCGGTGCATCTTTGGTACGCAGTCAGGGTATTCAGACTTTAATGTCGGTACAACATCGCCTTCAGCAGGGCGAACTCCCTGCACAGCAGATCTTTGAAGGTGTGATGTTAGCGGTTGCGGGTGTGTTGCTGTTAACACCTGGCTTTATGACTGATGCATTGGGGATGCTTGTTCTATTACCAGCGCCTAGGTCTGCAATCGCTAAATATCTGATGAGTAAAATGGTGGTTAAATCTGTAGGCGGTGGATTCCATGGCAGTTTTCACGGCGATCAGTTTGGACAGAACTCTTTCAATCACGATACCTCCTATCGACATGATCAAAGCCAAGGTTCGACATTTGAGGGCGAGTATGAACGTAAGGATGATGACGAACATAACAGGCTGAAATAGCTTTAATACCTTCTCCAAAAGGCGCTGTATAGCGCCTTTTTTAATACACATAAAAGACACTGCTAACTAGAGCTTTTATTCTATTAATTAGCGAAAGCTTAATTAATTCAGTGCTCTAATCTCAAAAATGAAACTTCTGTTATCCCGTTTTGTTGAAAGTTTGATTGTGCTTCAATTATTCATCACATCTATGAGATCAGTATCTCACTGTCATTGAATGTAATTTTTTGTTTCATAAAAAAGAACAACACTGGACATGGTTTATTAATAGGTAGTCACACAAATAGTGATTTGGAACACGCTTTCTCGTTGTTGTTCGACATTGGAAGCGATGCATGGTGGATAACATGAAACAAAAATTTACTCCAACGCTACTTGCAGCAGTGGTAGCAGGTGCTCTCTCGTCTCCAGCAATGGCTGACGTAATTATTTCTCAGTATGTCGAAGGTGGCAGCAACAACAAAGCGATCGAAATTGCCAATACGGGTGATAGTTCGGTTTCTCTGGATGGCTATGAACTGGCGAAAATCAATAATGGTGTCGGTGATTGGGGCAGTAAGTTGTCATTAAGTGGTCGTGTATTAGAGGCGCAAAGTGTTTTGGTTGTCGCGAATACCAGCGCGAGTAATGAGATCAAAGCCGTTGCCGATATCCTAAATGGCTCAGTTATGAGCTTTAATGGTAACGATCCTGTTGCGCTACTCAAAGATGGTGTGGCACATGATGTACTTGGAGTGATGGGTGGCAGTTCTTTCGCAACAGACATCACTTTAGTACGTAATTCGGATGCGATGACGCCATCTTCTAGTTATGACGCTTCTCAATGGTCATCACTACCGAAAGACAGTATTCAAGGTTTAGGTGTTCTTGATGGCGGTACGGCTCCGCAGCCGTTTGCTTGTACTCAAGACGGTGCTGAGCCAATCTTTACTTCTATCCAAGAGATACAAGGCGAAGGTGATACCTCTCCATTCATTAGTGGCTATCCATACATCACCGACCAAGAGTTCTTTGTTAAAGGTGTGGTGAGTGCAGTGACGACAGGGCTAACTAAAGGTTTCTACCTTCAAGCTCTGACCGATGATTACAACCCTGAAACGTCAGAAGGACTATTTGTACATACTAACCAGTCAAGTTCGGAACTTCAGGCTGGCGATATCGTGTGTGTAAAAGGCAAAGTACAAGAGTACTACAACCATACGCAGCTAAAAGCGGAAAACAACAACTGGGTTAAGCAGGGTGAGCAAGCAGCTCCGAGTGCAACGGATATCGAAATCCTTGCCACTGACGCTAACTTTGATCGCACTCTTGAACGCTACGAGGGCATGCTAGTTAGAACAACGGAAGCGTTGGATATGCGAGTCACTCGTACTTTCGGTTATGACTATGCAGCGCGTCGCAACAACATGGTTCTCGCTCAAGGTCGCATTAGCATGCAGCCTAACCAGAACTTTGCCGCGGGTTCAGAAGAAGCGAAACAGCAAAGTATCGAGAACGCGGAGCGTCGTCTATTTGTTGAGTCTGACGCTAAAGCGCCAAATGGCTCAATCCCATATTACCCAGACTTTGGTCGTACAGATGTAGATCAAGATGGTTCGACGGAAGATTACATCCGTATCGATGATACGATTGTTGGCCTAGAAGGTGTGATTACCTATAGTTACGGCGATTACCGTCTGATTCCAACCAATACTCTAACAAGTGAAAGCTTTGTTCGTAATGACCCGCGAACTCAAGACATTGAGATGAAAGAGGGCGACCTACGCATCGCGACTTTCAACGTATTGAACTACTTCAACTCACCATTCGGTGGTAATACCAACCCGCATGGCGATAGCCGTGGTGCGAACAATTACGAAGAATTTGAAGTTCAACAAGCGAAAATTGTGAATGCTATCTTGCGTCTTGATGCTGATATCGTTGGCTTAATGGAAATTGAGAATAACGGTTTTGGTGACAGCGGTGCGATCCGTCAGTTGGTTGATCAATTGAATGCTCGTATCGAGAAGAAGAAAGATCGTTACGCTATTGTTGCTATCGATTCAAATGGCGACAAGGTGACGGATGAAAATGATTACATCGGTACAGATGTCATTACCACAGGGGTTATTTACCGTCCAAAAGTGGTTAAGCTGCAAGAATCTCGAGTTATTGCCATGCCAAGCCAACAAGCTCCAGAAGTCGTGGATGATAAAGGTAAAGTGATTGAAGATGGTAAGAACTACCAGCGTGATTCATTGGCACCTACCTTTAAAGTCAAAGGTACCAAAGAGCAGATCACTGTTGCTATTAACCACCTTAAGTCAAAAGGTTCTAAGTGCTGGGAAGATGCAGCGCCAGTAGAACAAGGTGGTCAGGGCGGTCAAGATCTAGATAAGCAAGGCTCATGTGAGAACTTCCGTGTTGCTGCGGCTGTTGCTCTTGGCGATGCACTGAGCAAAATTGATGGTCACAAAGTTATTCTTGGCGATATGAACTCTTACGGTATGGAAGATCCAATGCTGGTTCTGACTGACTACAGTGAAGAGAAATACGCTAAGACAATCAAAGCAGCACGTAACACTTACATTAATGGTGAAGTGCAATACGGCGATGAAGGTGCGTTGATTTCACACAACTACGGTTACATTAATGCGGTAGCAAAAGCACATCCAAACAGCTGGAGTTACTCGTTCAATGATGAGGTTGGTGCACTGGATCACCTATTAATCAGTTCAAGTCTAGAGAAGCATTTTGTTGATGCCACTGATTGGCACATCAATGGTGGTGAGTCGACATTGTTTGACTACAACGATGAGTTTAAAGGTGATCTACCTAAGTACAAAGACCACTTCCGTTCTTCTGACCACGATCCTGCGGTCCTGGAACTTAACATGGCAGGTTCATTTGGCTTTGGCGCCATGATGTCACTGTTTGGTCTAGCTCTGTGGCGTCGTCGTAAGTAATAGGCCTTAGCTTTAGTCAAAAAGAACACCGCCACACTATGAATGATGTGGCGGTGTTCTATTTGCAAAATGCTCTACTAACTTCTATATGATCGCGTAAATAGCAAAAGGTCCACTTATAACGTTTAGAAAATCACTCAAAATAAGTCCTCTACTAGTGCTTCAGTTGCTTTTGTCAACTCGATGGCTCTTTCATACACAGTATCTCCTGTGCTTTTACCAATAGTTGCCCCTAGCTTGGCAGCAACCTCCGATTGAACTGGTGAACCTAACCCCTCACTGGCTTTCTCTAACCATATGCCCGTTATATCTTCGCCATTCCCCGTTGCCACCCCAGACTCATCACGCGCCGTTTTTTGGAACATCAGGTAAAGAGGAGGCAACCCAGCATCCGTAGGGAAGGTAACAATATATTCGGCTAGATCTTCTTCTGGGTAGAGAACCGTGCCAATTTCTTGCTCGTGCTCTTCAATTGGGCGCACCCAGATATTGTGAACATCCACTTGGTCATTCTCAGGGAAGACGGTATCAGGTGTGAGTACATCGGTTGAGCCGTCAGGTGTCCAAGTAATAGTGATACCATTATCCAACTCAGCAATAAAGTGTTGCCCTTGCTGCACCGCCTCACGCTTCGCTACACGATCACCGTATGCACTTCCTTCGCCCGTTTTTATACCAACGACTTGTTGCTTGCCACTTTCATCGGTGTACAGCTTCAGTGAATGATTAACCTATAGTCTCCAGCCATTCCACCAATAGGGTAAAGCATGGAGTGATAAAAAAGCTCC